>NZ_SMGR01000003.1:300000-539017 GCF_004346865.1 Shimia isoporae | reverse complement strand
TCACGTCAAAGCCGTCACCATCCGCGAAACCGAAGACATCCGACCCTTCGCCACCATAAAGCTGGTCGTTACCCTCACCGCCCCAGATCGTGTCGCTGCCGGCCTCACCGTGAATTTCGTCATCCCCAGCTCCGGCAATCACACTATCTTCGCCTTGCCCCAGCCATGCACGGTCATCGCCGCCACCACCAAGAAAGGTGTCGTTGCCGTCCAGCATGGATGTGACTACGGAGTCATTGCTGGCACTAGCGTCGACTAGATCGCTATTTTGTGTTGTTTCGGTTTGTTCCACACTCAAAAAGTCGCCGGAAGCGCTTCCGAGCGTGTAGGAGCCAAAGGAATCTCCACCGTAAGTGACGATCGCGCCCTCACCGGATCCTTCGTCGTCAAACTCTATGGTATCCCACCAGCCCTCGCCTTGGATATCGGTGATTTCATGAGATTCGCCAATCTGAAACACGTCATTGCCATCGCCGCCCGACAAAGTGTCGACACCGGCTCCTCCGGTCAGAGTATCGGCGCCCGCACCTCCTGAGATCGAGTCGTTCCCGGTACCACCCGAGATGTGATCGTTGCCACTACCACCTGTTGCGACATCGTCGCCTCCGCCGGCCTTGATTACGACACCGGCATTGTCGGCACTGGCATCAATTCTGTCATCATATTCGGTAGCGGACACCTCTTCGATTTCTCGAAAGTCGCCGTAGGTTGATGACCCATTGAACGCAAAGGTTCCCGCTTCGTTGCCGGTAAAATTTACCTCGACGCCGCTTGTTGTGTCATATGTTTGAAGATTAAGGGTGTCCCAATCCCGTGCGCCTTCGCCGCCCAAGACGCTGGCGTAGTCGCCATTGTCATACACCACGATTTCATCATGGCCGTCACCGCCGTCAATTGTGTCTCGCCCACCGGAGCCGGCGAGCCAGTCATCGCCTGCGCCCCCAATGATCTGATCATCCCCGTACCCGCCAATTACAGTATCGTTGCCGTCACCTGCGTCGATAAGATTGTTACCATCGCCAAAGGACCAAGAGCCAATGTGATCGTCGCCACCCTCCCCCAAGATGGTGTCATTTCCGTTGCCGAACACGATTGTGTCGTCGCCTGCGCCGGCGTGGATTCGGTCTGAACCGGTTGGGTTATAAGGGTGTTGATCGGTATCATAGATGACATCATCATCACCCGTTCCGTTGACCGTGTCGTCTTTTCTGGTTCCGCGAATGGCTTCGGTAAAGCTCGTGACAACGCCATTTTCGTCAACGGGGAAGCCTGTGTCGTCGTCTGGTACAAAATATGTATCGCCCGAATATTCATAGAAAACACCTGAAACCTCACCCAGACTCGTGCCGTAAGTAACGGTTCCGCTCCCCAACGGAAGATCCTCATCCGTAAAAATCACGAAAGTTTCCTGACCGCCGGATATCCCGTCGTTCTCACCGACCCCGTCTTTGCCGTAGTCGTGGAATAGTTTGTATCCAGTTAGGTGTGCCATCTGTCTCTCCAATCCCGGAGGCTGGTAGAGGCAGTAAGTTAAAAACCGAGAAACTCGCCCGCGCGAGCTACCTCAAAATTTAGTCTTTTTGGTAAAAAATGAGAGGTCCAGCCACTCTGAAACAGCATCCCGCAAAGCTAAAGGGTCAAGCGCATGGCCTCCCTCAACGTCCCCAAGAATTCGTTTTTGAACCTCTTCCTCGTTGTTGGAACTTGCGACAGTTTCCATTAAGGCCAGCCGTTTTGGGTCTGGTGCGTCCTTTCCAGAAATCCAGAAGGCCAACCAACTTGCAAACGCTGAAGTGCAAAACTTGACTGACCGGCCGCGCTTTTGACGTTCCTGTAGCGTTGACAGAATCCGAACCTGCATCTTCAACGTTCCGTCAGAAGCAATTTGTCTGAGTTCATGTTTCATGGCTGGCTGCGCAAAGCGCTCCAGAAGATCTCTTTGGTACGCGTCAGCTGATACTCGACTCTCTTTTGGAAGGGTCTCCGCTGCCTCGTCCCAAAGGCCAGTCACGATGTCTTTTAGGTAAGGATCAGATATTGCCTGATGTACATAGTCGTGCCCTCTAATTAAGCCGCCATAGGCCAACAGGCTATGAGCTGCATTCAGCATTCTCAGCTTGCGCAATTCAAAGGGCGCTACGTTTTTTGCGATTGTTACTCCGGCTTTCTCCCATTGAGGGCGCTCCGCCGCAAAGTTGTCTTCGATGACCCACTCAGAAAAGCGTTCAGCTATTACTGGAAATTGGCTTGTGTGTCCCCGCTCAGCGACGAAAGCTTTTGTTTCTTCAGTCGTTGCTGGCGTTATCCGATCGACCATTGTGTTGGGGAAACTCAGAAACTGATGGTTCAAAACCAGTTCGGCTTGCCGCGAGAAATCATCAATCGTTTTTCTTAAGCGACGCCCGTTTTCCGGAAGATTATCGCAACTGATGACGGTCAAAGGCGCTGACTTGGCGCATCGGGTTGCCAAGCCTCTAGCCAGTAATCCAATCGCAGTCATTGGCCCTTTGCCATCCAAATCACGTATTACCGCGTCAGATAATAAGTCCAGTCCGCCGTCCGGAGATTGGTGATAACCTTTCTCAGTTATGGTCAGCGTGACGATCTTAACACAAGGATCGGCAATCGCTTCTATCACTGCCTCCGGATCCTCGGATGCGACGAGTACATTCTCATGGACCGTCATGGATTTTGTTTCTTCGCCTTCAGTCCCAATGATGGCCAAAGGATAGCTAAATCCGACTGCCTGAAGGGAGTCGCGTATGTCCGAGCGGACCATTGACACACCGATTATCGACCATGGATCGCTTTCGAATTGATTGGATTGTTGCGTGTACCAGGCCTGATGCGCTCGATGAAAATTGCCAAAGCCGAGATGCAGGATTTTAGGCAAGTTGTTATTCCCCGTTCAGGCGGTATGCGTCGCGAGCCAAGTCGCGGGAAAGCATAGGCGCGATCCGCTCTGCATCTCGACGGCGCAGAACACCGCGTTCCATTTGATCGGATAAGTGCGCACAAACGCCGCGCCGCCACATGTCGTGGCGGGCAGGAATTGACAAGAATGCACGTGTGTCATCGTTGAAACCAGCAAGGTTCCAGTATCCAGCGCTTTCTACCACCTGGTCCAAATACCGACGAATGCCGTTCAGGCTGTCGTGGAACCACCAAGGCGGACCAAGACGCATGCACGGCCAATGTCCAGCCATTGGAGCCAGTTCGCGAGCGTAGGTACTTTCGTCAAGGGTAAATGCAAGCAATCGGAAGTTCGGGTTGTTTCCGACTCGATTCAACAAGGCGTTCAGCCCATGAACCCAATCGACTGAGTGCGGAATGTCAGCACCTTTGTCGGCTCCGAACTCCTTGAGTACGGTTTCATTGGTAGAACGCCGGCTCCCGACGTGAAGCTGCATAACCAGCCCATCTTCAACTGACATCTGTGCCATTTCGATGAGCATGTGACCGTAGTAGCGCCGCGCCTCAAAACGATCCAGCGATCCCGTGCACGCTTTTTGGTGAAGCAGTTCGATTTCCGCTTGAGGCAGCCACTCTGTGTAGAGGTCTGGAACATCGTGATCAGTTGCTGTGGCGCCCAGCGATTTAAAGGCTGCGCGACGACTCGCAATAGCGTCGAGAAATTCAGCAAACTGAGAGGTAGCAGCCCCTGTTATTTCGCCAAGTCTTTCAATATTTTTGGCGTGACCTTTTCGCGAGGGATTTAGAATGTCGTCGGGCCTGAAGGTAGGAATGACTCTTCCCGATGTACCGCTCGACAACACCTCATGATGATCCAGTGGATCCAAAGCAGCGTCGGTCGTCGCCAACAATTCAATGTTGAGAGTGTCGAGTGCATCAAGGGGGCGCAATTCGGGCTTCCTCAACGCACTCGATATTTCGTCGAAAACCATATTCGCGGTTTCAGCGCTTAGTTCTGTCTCGACGCCAAGTGTGTTGTAGAGGGTGAACTCCAACCAACCTCGGCTGGGAGTCCCTAAAAACTTGTCCCAATGCTGAGCAAATAGTCCGAAGATTGCGCGGGGGTTTCTATCGGCTTCTTTGACACCAATGCCTAAATCGGTCAGGGAAACACCGAGACTGTAGAGCATTCTGAACACGTAGTGATCGGGAACGATCAAAAGGCTGGCAGGATCCGAAAAGGGTTCATTTTTGACGAACCATTGCGGATCACAGTGACCATGCGGCGAGGTTATCGGAAGATCCTTGACGCCTTCATACAAAGACTGAGCGGCGGAAGAGAGCTGTAGGCCAATTTGTTTCATTCTCTGCTCACTCAAAAAAACTGCGGTGCTCTGCGACCAGGCTAGCCAAATCACTCAGGACAGCCCGCAAGTGATCCTGCATCAGCAAACAAGCCTTCTTTTCGTTACCTGCAATGACAGTTTCCAAGATTAGACGGTGCTGGTCGAGCAGGTCGCGTTTTCTATGCGCATCGGAAAGTGAAAGTATTCGCAGTCTGTCCAAGGCTGTTTTTTCACGCTTCAGAAGTGTGCTGGCGCGCTCATAGCCAGTCGCCGACGCGAGAATTTCGTGAAAGTGGTCATCGTGAGTCTGGAACTCGAGGTCGCCTGATTTTGCGACACAATTTGCTTGCCTTTCTAGAACCGCATGGAGGCTTTCTTGATCCTGATCCGTTAAGCCAGTGTGGCAGAGACGTTTTAGATTGTTGAGCTCCAACCCTTCGCGGATGAACTGCGCCTCTCTTATTCGGTGCTCTGACAGTCGGGAAACAAAGTTACCGCGGCTCGGGCGTGTCACAATCAGCCCATCTTCCCGCAACTGAGTGAATGCCTCGCGCACTGGTGTGCGGCTCGCCCCGATCTTCTGCCCAACCTCGTTTTCCGAGACCAAGCAATCGGGCGGAAGGTCCATCCGAAGAATGGCTACTTTTACGGCCGCGAAAATTTGTTCGGCTGCGGGCCGGGTAACATCCAGCTCGGGTAACTCAACATCTGAAAGTGACTTCGTGCGCGAGGGTTCCATGTCATCTCCTGCAGCTTGCTGTGTGAGTAGCATACCGGAATACCGGTGTACAAGATGTTGCAATCAGTGGTGGTGCCTGCTACTGAGACTCAACCGGTATACCGGTATTCCAAATGTGTGATGGCCGGAAGATCTGTCCGGAGTCAGGGGCGAGCGAATGGGGCAGATTGCCATAGAAAAACCGATGGGCGTCGCTTTGGTGGGTGCTGGGATGGTCGCGCCGACGCATGTGGCAGCCATTCGAGATGCGAAAGATGTTGCGTTTTTGAAGGGGGTGCTGGCTCGCTCGGCTGGTACCGTAGACGCATTGTTGCAAAATTTTGACTGGGGACGCGATGCCCCGACAGTATTCACCGAGGTGGGTGAAATTACGCGGGACTCCAGCATTGAGGCGGTCGTAGTTGTCACGCCGCCAAACGCGCGCATCGCGCTGGTTGAGGAATTGGCGAATGCCGGTAAGCATATCCTGTTGGAAAAGCCAATTGCGCGATCATCAGCGGAAGCCTCTGAAATCGTAAATATATGTGAAGGGGCCGGCGTTGCTCTCGGTGTCGTTTTTCAGCACCGCATGCGACGGGCCTCCCGCCTCGCGAAGAAGTTGATTGAAGGTGGCGATCTCGGCAGCCTTGGTTTGGTCGAGATCGTTGTGCCTTGGTGGCGAGAGCAAAGTTACTACGCAGAGCCAGGACGTGGTTCTTACGAGCGCGACGGCGGCGGTGTGCTGATATCGCAGGCCATCCACACGTTGGATTTAGCGATCAGTCTGACGGGGCCAGTCGAGAGCGTTCAAGCGATGATCGCGACCACCAAGTTTCATGAAATGGAAGCGGAAGACTTTGCTACTGCGGGGCTGACTTTCACATGCGGTGCTGTTGGCTCGCTCGTTGCCAGTACAGCGTCGTTTCCGGGGACGGCAGAAACCATAACAATGCATTTTGAGAAGGCTTCACTCAAACTGGATTCTGGCGTTCTGACCGTTTTTTGGCGCGATGGCCGGAACGAGCATTTTGGCGAAGTTGCCGCAACCGGCGGAGGCGCTGATCCAATGGCCTTCACCCATGAGTGGCACAAAGACGTCTTTGTAGACTTCGTTACGGCAATTCGCGCAGCCCGGGCACCAGTAGCTTCCGGCGAAGAGAGTTTGAGGGTTCATAAGTTAATTGCAGCAATCGAACGTTCTGCACGTGATGGACGGACAGTTGAGGTAGAGCAATGAAATTTGGGGCAATCGGAATTGACCACCGCCATATCTTTGGCATGGCAACCAACATGATCGATGAGGGCGCTGAGTTCGCTGGGTGGTGGACAGACGGCGACCCCGAGCCGTTGCAGGGCTTCCAAAAACGTTTTCCTGACGTACCTCGACGATTCGAGGCAAAGGCATTGTTGGGCGATCCCGAGATCGACTTGATCCTGATATCTTGCATTCCGCGCGACCGGGCTGGTTGGGCCATTAAGGCGATGGAAGCCGGGAAAGACGTAATGGTCGACAAACCGGGATGCACTACACTCGAGCAGTTAGATGCGATCAGCGAGACGGTTAAGCGTACTGGCCGAATTTGGAGTATCGATTTTTCCGAAAGATTCGAGGTGCCATGCGTTACCCGTGCGGCGGAGTTAGTTCAGGCGGGTGCGATCGGCAAAGTTGTTCAGACAGTGGGACTTGGCCCACACAGGCTCAACAGGGCCACGCGGCCAGACTGGTTTTTTGAGCGCGATGCGTTTGGTGGAATAATCACCGATATTGGGAGCCATCAAATCGACCAATTTCTTTATTTCACGGGTTCCACAGATGCGCAGATTATGCACGCAAGTGTAGATAACATCGGGAACCCAAAGGACCCCGGACTACAGGATTTTGGCGAAGTGGTTCTTAAAAGCCCCCAAGGGCGCGGATACATCCGGTTGGATTGGTTTACGCCCGACGGATTGCCAACTTGGGGCGATGGGCGGCTAACAATTTTGGGAACTGATGGATACATCGAATTGCGAAAATACGTGGACGCCGGCGTGTCGGACTCCACAGACAGCCTCATTCTGGTAAACGGCCAAAGGCACGAAAAGATCGACGCAAGCGAATCCGGCATGCCGTATTTTGCGAGGCTGATGGCAGATATTCGTGACCGGACAGAAACAGCCATGCCTCAAGCACACGCTATCAAGGTGATGGAACTCGCCATCAAGGCGCAGGCACTCGCAGAAGGTTTGGAAAATTGATCCGCGTCGCAATTCTGGGTGCGGGGATCGGCGCTGAACACCTGGCTGGTTACCGCAACCTGCCGGACATGTTTTTGGTTAGCGTTGTTTGCGATTTGAACGTTGCAAGGGCGGCAGAGATCATAGGTGATGACGCAAGTATCGAAATCACCCATGACGTAGAGAGTGTTCTCCAAAATTCCGATGTCGACTTAATCGATATTTGTCTGCCACCCCATCTACATTTTTCGATGACGCTTCGAGCTTTGGATGCGGGAAAACACGTTGTCTGCGAAAAGCCTCTTGTGACATCGCTTGCTGAGGCGGACGCTTTGATTGCCAAGGAACAGGAAACCGGTCGGCGGGTCTTTCCGGTGTTCCAATATCGTTATGGCCCAGCAACCAATCGAATTCGCGCCTTGATCGAAGCAGGGCTTGCCGGAAAGCCGTTGGTCGCAAGCCTTGAGACGCATTGGAACCGAGGTTCCGAGTATTATGCAGTTGATTGGAGGGGAACTTGGGCGGGAGAGAGTGGCGGAGCTGTACTCGGCCACGCCATCCATAATCATGACTACCTAATGTTGCTCATGGGACCTGTCTCAGAGTTGACAGCTACAGTGGCTACGCGTGTCAACGAGATCGAGGTTGAGGATTGCGCGGCGATCAGCATGAGAATGGCGAACGGAGCACTCGCTACCAGTTCGGTAACCCTTGGTGGCGCAACCGATACTACGCGGATCAGGCTGGTCTATGACAAGTTAACTGCAGAGAGCGGAACAGAACCCTATGCGCCTGCTATCGACGCGTGGACGTACACTGCTCGAGATCCCGGAGATCAGGACAAAGTGGACGACATTGTTGCTGCACACGGCGACGTAAAGTCTGGTTTCGTTGGATTCTTTCAGGACATTTATCAAGCCCTTGAAGGAGGTCCTGAAACAGCCGTGTCGCTCATGGATGGCCGACGTTCAATCGAATTAGTGACGTCGGTTTATCAGTCTGCCAGATCAGGCAAAACCGTACGCTTGCCATTAAACGAGGAGGCCGATTTTTACGAGGGATGGCTGCCCTGAACAGTCAAGATAAATTGGGAGGAAACAATGAAATCAATTTTTTATAAGTCGGCAGCGATAGCCGCTCTCATGGGGTCTGCTGCGCCTGCAATGTCACAGGAAATCCGTTTTATGTGCGGTTCTGACGGCAACAATTGCGAAGTGTGGGCAGACATCATGAGCCGGTTCGAGACTGAAAACCCTGGTGTTTCGGTTGTTCTGGACGCGGTGCCCTACAAAGCTATTCTTGAAAATCTGCCAATCCAGCTCGCGGCTGGTACGGGGCCTGACATTGCTGGCGTGACCGATCTTGGTGGTTTGAATGAGTATTATCTGGACCTGACACCCCACATCGATGCCGACTATTGGAACGCAAGTTTTGGCGACATCCTGAATTGGTATCGGGGTGGACCCGAAGACAATGGAATATATGGTCTCCACACGCAGATGACCGTGACGGGTGCCTACATCAACCGGACACTCTTTGATCAAGCTTACGTCGCCGTTCCCGCTGAAGACGCGGATTGGGATGCTTGGGCTGCTGCCGCGCGCCAAGTCGCCGAAAAAACCGGCGCGGAATACCCGATGGCAATGGACCGTTCGGGTCACCGCATTGCAGGACCCGCGATCTCCTATGGAGCGCAGTACTTCGACGTCAGCGGTGCGCCAATGCTTGTTGATGAAGGCTTTCAGGGCTACGTCGAGAAATTCGTCGGCTGGCACGAAGACGGTACGATGGCGCGCGAAGTTTGGGCAGGCCAAGGTGGCAGCTCTTATCAGGATGCAGCCAACGAATTCATCAACGGCGAACTGGTTTATTACTATTCCGGCAGTTGGCAGGTTGGTAAATTCGACGAGCAAATTGGAGATTTCTTTGATTGGCAAGTTGTAGGGTCGCCTTGTGGAGCTGGCGGTTGTTCGGGGATGCCCGGTGGGTCTGGGCTGGTTGGTTTCAAGCAAACAAAGCACCCTGAAGTTGTCGCAAAACTCATCGATTTCTTGGCTCGCGAAGACAACTACGCTGAAATGACGGCGCGCACGCGCAACATTCCGGCCCATTTGTCTGTTGCGTCCAGCGGAGTTGATTATGTTGATGCATCCGCGCCGGCAGCAGCAGCGTTGAATGCTTGGGGCACGCAACTGCCCAAGGTGTCCCCAATCGCATTCGCATATCAAGGTCACCCGCAGAACCGTGCGATGTTCAACATTACCGTCCAACGCGTAACACAGGCAATTGTGGGCGAACTGTCGATTGACGACGCAATGGCGCGTGCCAAGGACGATCTCAAAGCCGTTCTGGAAGAGACACAGTAGGTTTTCTCTACAAAGAGGTTTCATGGCGCCGGTTGGTGCCATGAGATTTGAATTCGCTTAAGCAAGAGGCCGCCATGTTGGGCATCATTTCTCCCCTGATGAGGGTGATCGAAATCCCGATGCTGTTCCTTCAGAAACAGCTTGGAACCAACAAATTGGCTTGGGTGTTTTTGGCGCCCAACCTGATCCTGTTCGGCCTTTTCTCATTTCTGCCAATTTTTTTGAGTGCAGCTTATGCCTTGACGGGAGGCGACAATATTCTGCTGTCTGACCGACCATATGTGGGCATGCAGAATTTTGCGACGCTAGCAGATTGCCGGAACTACTTTGATCCAAACAGCTGTCACAGTGACTTTTTCTGGCGGGCGGTTTGGAACACTGTCTGGTTTGTTGTTTTGCAAGTTGGTTTTATGGTCGGATTTTCGCTTTTGACCGCGCTTATTCTCAACCGCGAAATTCGCGCGCGTGGGTTCTTTAGGGCGGTGTTCTTTTTTCCCGTTTTGCTTTCACCGGTGGTTGTTGCGCTGATCTGGAAATGGATTCTGCAGAAACATGGCGTGCTCAATGCCGCTCTGGAGGGCTTGGGATTTGAAGGCCATGAATGGATGCTCGACGGCACATGGGCTTTCGGTTGGTCTGTGTTTCTATCCGTCTGGGCTCACATGGGGTTTTACACACTGATCCTGTTGTCAGGTTTGCAGGCAATTCCCAGAGACGTATATGAAGCCGCGTTAATGGACCGTAGCACACCATGGAGAACGTTCCGCCGGATTACGCTTCCGTTGTTGTCTCCAACCATGTTGGTTGTATTGGTGCTGGCGCTGATAAAAGGAGTGCAAACCTTTGATGAAGTGTTCGCGTTCACCGGCGGCGGCCCAGGCTCTGCGACGACCTTTATCATTCAATACATTTATCAAACCGGTTTTGCCGGAGCGCCTCGTCTTTTTGGCCTGGCTTCAGCAGCCTCAATACTTCTGGCAATTGTTTTGATCGTTTTGACGACCCTACAAATGCGCGCCAACAGGAGTAGCTTCGATGGGTAGAGTGATGACTTTTCTAACTCGTACACGTTCTGGCAATGGTCGCATGGATTGGACCGACTGGGTCACTTACGGCTATCTGCTGTTTGGTGTTTTCATGATGTTTGCCCCAGTTGTCTGGTTGGTGATGTCATCGTTCAAAACAGAGACGGAGCTCTCCAAATTTCCACCGCGCTTTTTGCCGTACGCTCAGGAAACCGTTGCTGTCGACGGTTATGACGAACCCTTGCCGATTTTCCACATTCATAGCGGAGAACACGCTGGCAAAACACTGGTTCAAACCCGCAGGGTGGGTTTGGTGGCGCAAATGGTGGATCCTAACGACCCATCACAAAAGCTCCGGATAAGCGTAAATGATCGAGCTCCTGTCGAAAATCTGAATTTTGCTTGGGAAAATTATAGCGAGCTTTTCGAACGGTTTAATTTTTTCCGGTTCCTTTGGAACTCGACGTTCATCACCGTGGTGGCGACTGCGATTATGTTGCTTGTCAACGCGATGGCAGCGTTTGCCTTGTCGAAATACAAATTTCGGGGGCGCACAGGCGTGCTTATGCTGGTTGTTGGTACCTTGATGGTGCCGCAGACTGTCATCCTTGTTCCGCTGTTTCTTGTGACCAAGGAGCTTGGCATGCTCAACAGCCTTTGGGGCGTGATCATTCCCGGGGCAGCCACGCCAACCGGTGTCTTTCTACTTCGTCAGTACATGATCACCATTCCGGACGAGATCATTGATGCGGCCCGAATGGACAAGGCAAGCGAATGGAAAATCTTCTGGCGGATAATTCTACCCCTGTCGGCTCCAGCCATCGCCGTTTTGGCCATACTTGCGATCATGTGGCGATGGAATGACTTCCTATGGCCACTCATTGTTCTGAACCAAAGCGAGAAATTCACCCTTCAACTGGCGCTCAACTCATTTCAAGGAGAGATGGAGACCCGTTGGAGCAACCTACTGGCGATGACAGTATTGACGCTGCTTCCGATCGCTACGGTGTTCATGTTCCTGCAAAAATACATCGCCACGGGCATTGCTTCCACTGGTGGAAAATAAGTCAGGGCGATCGGAGACAAGTATTAAAATGGCAAGCATCGAGCTGAAAAACCTGCGCAAGAGTTATGGCAATGTCGAAGTCATCAAAGGTGTCGACATGTCTATCCAGCATGGAGAGTTTTGTGTTTTTGTGGGACCGTCGGGTTGTGGAAAATCTACGTTGTTGCGGATGATTTCCGGTCTGGAGGACGTTACGGACGGCGACATCGAAATTGGTGGGGACATCGTGAACACTGTTCCTGCGGCGGACCGCGGGTTGGCAATGGTATTCCAATCCTATGCTCTATATCCGCATATGACCGTGAGACAAAACCTCTCTTTCGGCCTCGAAAACATCAACATGCCAAAGGTTGAGATTGCACGGAAAATCGCCGAAGTCTCGAAGATGTTGCAGATCGACATGCTTCTGGATCGTCGACCCAAGGATCTGTCCGGCGGGCAGAGGCAGCGTGTTGCTATCGGTCGTGCGGTTGTCCGCGAGCCGCAGGTTTTTCTCTTTGATGAGCCACTCTCCAATCTAGATGCAGAGTTGCGGGTGGATATGCGTGGCGAGATATCTTCGCTCCACAGGCGCCTTGAAAACACAATGATTTATGTCACTCACGATCAGGTCGAAGCCATGACAATGGCTGACAAAATCGCGGTTCTTCGGGCCGGAGAAGTCGAGCAGTTCGGGGCCCCTCTTGATCTCTACAACCGTCCTGTAAATCTTTTTGTTGCGGGATTCATAGGGTCTCCAAAGATGAACTTCCTAAATGGGCGCGTATGCGAAAATGACATCAATACCTTAAAACTGGATACTGGTGAGGAAGTGTCTCTACCGGAAGGAAGGTTCTCACATGTAACGGGCCAAAAGGTGACCCTTGGATTGCGTCCGACCGAACTTCAAGTTGTCACGGATGGTGCCGTTTCAGTTGCGGTTCAAAGTGTCGAACAGCTAGGCGGTGAGGCTTATGTTTATGGCCGCCTAAGGAACGAGGTCCCCATCACATTACACAGCCGCGGCCAAACCCGTATTCAGGTTGGTGATACACTGCAAACGAACTTGCCAGACGAACATATGCATCTTTTTGACACGGCCCAAGGGCACAGCCTTTTGGCTTTTGAAGAATAGGGATCGAAATGAGAGAGACTTGGAGATGGTTCGGGCCAAACGATGAGATCTCGATCTCGGAAATCCGGCAAACCGGTGCAGCAGGTATAGTCACAGCGCTGCATCATGTCCCCTCCGGTGACGTTTGGGGCAAGGAAGATATCCAAAAGCGAAAATGCGAAGTCGCCACTTTGCCGGACGGAACCAAAAGTGGCCTCGCTTGGGATGTTGTCGAAAGCCTGCCTGTGTCTGAAGCGATAAAAACGCAGGCGCCGGAAATGAAAGGCCATATTGCGGCCTACAAGGAAAGTTTGCGAAATCTAGCAGAATGCGGTCTCGAAGTAATCTGCTACAACTTCATGCCGGTTTTGGATTGGACGCGGACGAACTTGGCCTATCAGCTGCCAAATGGCGGCACGGCTATGATGTTTGACCTTGTCGATTTCGCCGCGTTCGACGTTCACATCCTGAAGCGCCCGGAAGCTTCCGAGGAGTTTTCAGCCAGCATACTAGAAGCGGCGCGCGCGCGTTTCGAAGGCATGTGCCAAGATAAAAAACAGGCAATGGTCGACAATATCGTCGCAGGCCTCCCCGGTGCTGCGGAAACCTGGACGCTCAATGATGTTCGAGAATGCCTCGGGACATATAGTGGCATCACGGCTAAGAAACTGAGGTCAAACTTGTTTGATTTTCTGGGTGAAGTCGTGCCAACCGCCGAGGCGTTGGGCCTTCGGTTGTGTTGTCATCCGGACGACCCACCCTTCTCTCTGTTGGGTTTGCCGCGTGTGGTGTCAAACCTCGACGACTACGCGCAATTGGTGGCGTCCATTGACAGTCCTGCCAACGGAATAACTCTATGCACTGGCTCTCTTGGAGTTAGTGCAGACTTTGACCCCGTTGATTTTGTTGATCAACTGGGTAGCAAAGTCCACTTCTGCCATTTGCGAAATACCACCCGTCTGCAACCTTCCGACGCGTGCAAAACAAGTTTCTTTGAAGACGAACATCTTGGCGGAGACGTCGATATGGCAGCAACGATATCGGCGCTGGTTGATGAAGAGCGCCGGCGGAAGAGCCAAGGGCGTTCTGACTGGGAAATTCCAATGCGTGCGGACCACGGGCATTCGCTTCTGAGTGATCTCGACCGCCCCGTAATGCCGGGATATCCGCTCGTCGGGCGACTGAAAGGGCTCGCGGAATTACGCGGTGTGATGGCCTCCGTCGTCCGCTAAAGCGCGCTCGGAAGAAAAAAGGCAGTGTCATTGACCCTGCCTTCTGTTGCGCGAAGTGTGGCCTCGTCAACTGCCACAGGGAAAACGCTCCTCCAAAGCTGCCATTAACCCGTCAGATGCTGGCATAGCCTTTCGTTTGGTGAAATCTCCATGCACCCAACGCATGAAAGCCCATCGGGCTTCGTCGGCCGTGTTTTGGTCCGGCGGGCAAATTTTGGTGCCTGGACCCGCATTTCCAGTCGCCTCAAGCCCCGCAATGAAACCCATGATGTATTGCTCGCATTCTGTTTCCGCAGCTTCGCCCCAACGCGCGTCGTTGTCGGCCTCGGTGCAAGGCGAAAGAAGATCTTTCGCCGTATATTTCGGATCAGCCGCTGCCGGAGATGCCAGTGCGCCGGCTGCAGCCAATGCTAGGATCAGTCGCATATCTCAGCTCCTTTCTGAGAGGATAGGGCCCGACCGACTGGCCGGACCCACTTGCATCACTTCTTAGATTGCTCTTCGGCATAGGCCTTGAGCGCCGCATCCATGACCGCCTTGTGTTCGTCGTTGGTTACGAATTTGGGCGAGTTGACCTGCGACCACAGATCCTCATTGGTCATGTTCTGATGACAACCCATACAGAGGCCAGTACGCTCGATGCGTTCCCGCATTTCCTGAGGAAGCGGACCGGTGAGTGGCCAGTGAGAGCCGACGGACACAAGCTGTTCTCCGTCCTCGGTTACGATCCGGCTAAGATCGTGGTCGAGCGCCGGAATGGCTTGGCTTTGGACCTGAGTTTGTTGCGGGATCAAAGCGCCCGTTTCCGTCTTCAGATCGATGGTAAAGCCATTCTCATAGCCGTTCAGGAAGCGACCGCCCGAGACGCCATAGCCCAAAGCTTTCGGGTTATTGTGGCAGCTCTCGCAGGTCCGCGCTTCGCGACCAGCCGTGTGAGGTTGAACAGCCGCATGGTCGATGCCCTTGGTCCCGCCTGCATCAGGTGTCATCCAGATCTCGTTTTGCGAGACTGTATTGCCGTCCTTGTCGATGACCGTTGTGATAACCTGACATCCCGGCATGAGTGGAGACACGCGGCCCTCACCGTTGATACCTAGGGTCGGCTCTTCCCAGCGCAAATAACTGCGTGTTTCAGAGACCTTGCCCGGACCGGTCAATCCGTTGGTACCCAATTCCGCATCTGCGGTTAAGCCGTTATCGCCACGCGAGTTCGCGTTTTTGATCCAATCGACGTCGGTTTTGCCTTCCGAATAGTCAACTGTCACGTGGCAACCGTAGCACTGGGGTGCCCAGTCAGCGTGGCAGGCATAACATTCCATGCTTTCCATGTGCTGGCCAACGCTCATCATTGCCACTTCGGCGTTCGGGGATTTCCACGTGCCATCAATCCCAATCTGCTTCAGAACAGGAACCTCGAAGTCGAGGCCGGAAGCAGAGTGCATGATCACCTTATCTCCCGATTTTACGACATTGCCGAATGGGTTGCCTCGCGCGGTCAGAAGATAGCCGTCCTGAGCATCGTACTCGTAAGCAAAGTACTGTTCGTCAGTCAGGTCTTCGGTCAAGCCTCTTGCGTCGCCGTCAAGCACTTCGCCGAATTCTTCGCCATATCCTATGGGGAGCTCCCATGGGAACTTGCTGACGGTGCCGTGACAGTCCTCACATTCCACCTCAACTTGTGCCAGCGTTGTGCCGGGAAGGTTGCCGTCGCCGTGCATGTCGACGGTGGTGTGGCAGTCTTGGCAAAGCAGTCCGCCTTCAGGGTTGCCCGGTCGCGACTCTGTCGCGTGGTGAAGATCCTCTTTGATATAGAGGTAGTTTTTGGTGTGAAGCTTGGGCTGCTTGCCTCCGGATGCGTCATAGGGTGATCCGTAAGGGAACTCCATGATGCCCTGATAGCTAACGCCGATCCGTTTGCCACGGTTATGGCAACTCACGCAACTTTCTGTGGGAATCCCCGAATATTCTACGTCTCCATGCTTCACTTTGGACTTGCGTGTCCCTTGAAGTTGGTGCGTCAGAAGTTTGCCTGGCTGGTCTTTCGCAATCGTGGGATCACCACCTTCGTATAGACCTTCATTCGAGTAAGGTACGTGACACGATGAGCAACCCGCGCCGCGGAAATCGCCACGCTTTTCACGGCCGTTCACACCGACGTGACACCGTTGGCATTGCTGTCGTGAATAGGTTATCCCCGCCATCTCCGGGTGCTGACTGATAGCATCGACGTCTACATCCGGAACTTGTTCCATCGACATCGGAATTTGTTCGGGATGCGCCTCAACATAGGCTGTCATATACTCTTTGTATGTGTCAGTACCGACGGAAGGCGTTGGGCCGTCTTCATCGACCAGATCGTAGTTGCCATAGATCGCCTGATAGGTGTCGATGACACCCCACGCCCACAAGTTCCCTTGTAACTTGCCTGCTTCGGTGTTCATCAGGGATTTGGTCAGTCGCTCTGCGTACCCATCGTGACATTGGCCACAGGCTTTCTCTGCGACAGGCAATGCACCGGGATCGGGGTAAAACGTGTGCGGTCCCCCGATGTCGACGAGGTCAACAGGGCTGCCGCTGTGGGCTTCTTCGGCAGTTAAACCACTCGGGGTGCCGCCGTGACAGACGACGCAGCCGCCCGGGTCATTGTAATCCGGCCCCATGGCGTGGATGGTTTCCATCATTACGCCATCGGTAAAATCTTCGATCCCTTCATGGCAGGACAAACAGCCCTTTTCTTGTGCCACTGCAGGGTCCACCTTCTCTGGCACCTCTTGGGCCGAAGCCCAGCTCGACGCACAGAGCGTGAAAAACAGTGAAAGCAATAGACGTTTCACGGGGAATCACTCCTCCATTAACAACGCAGATGATTCCACCGTAGATAGAACGCTTCGCCGAGCTCCCTGACAAATGTCAGTCCAGATGATTTGTGGAATACGCAATTTCAGGAGATTGACAAAACCTGATTTATGTCAGGTTTGCATCAACGGATATTCTGTCTAAACTGTTAATTTATTCCAATACCAATGACTCAAATCAAAGTTTTGTTACCCCACGGACGCATAGTGTGTCCTGATTTGTGATCGTATTTTGGCCGTCCTTGGCCAGCGACGAGCAAGCGAAGTGAGCGAGGGAAGATGTTGAGAGGACACCTGCAAGAGGTGACTGTGCCCCGTCCGGCGACGACGTGTGATAGCTGTCGAAGGACGCATTGCGGCCTGTTCGACGACGACATTTCGGAGCGTTCAAACGAACAGCTATTGTTGGGCCGCGGTGATCGATTGGAGGCCGGACAGGAAGTTGGGTGCATGACTTTCTGGGTGATTGCGGGGGGAACAGCTGCCAGTTGCACCAACTTTGCGGACGGGCGTCGGCAGATTGTGTCGATTGAACGCACCGGTGATGTAGTTTGCGGGTTGATGTCCGGTGAAAACACACAAAGCTGGCTTGAGGCGCTTGAAGACTGCGAAATCTGGAAGTTCGATCTCTCTGCCGATGCGCAAAACCTTCGCCATGATCCAAGATTTCTTGCCGCGACCTTTTCAATTGTTCACCATAGGTTGGCCCGAAGTCAGGATCGGATCTCAGCACTTGGCCGTCTGGATAGCCAAGAACGGGTTTTGCTTTATCTAGCGGAGCATGCGATCCGCCATTCTGCAATAGACCCCATCGCTCCCGTAACGACTCTGACAATGAGCCGCGAAGACATTGCTGACTATCTTGGCCTAAACGCGGAGACTGTCAGTCGCATTCTCACTCGGATCAAAAAATCTGGCTTGGTCAAGTTTCTGAACCGCTCGGAATACGTGATCCCTGATTTTGGCGCAGTTGAAAGACGCCTTCCCGTCGATCTGCATGATCCACGGACGTCTTGCCATGCACGCTTGCTGCTGGAGGCCTTTCAATGATTGCGGAACTCGGGCACTTCATGCTTTGCCTCGCGCTGGCTGCTGCATTGATACAGGCCACAGTACCGATTTGGGGCGCGAAAGCCGAACACGCAGCTGCTATGAGGGTCGCGGATACCGCAGCTCAGGTGCAGTTTTTTGCTGTCGCCAGTTCGTTTGCCGCTTTGACCTATGCCTTTGTCGTATCAGATTTTTCAATGCGTATTGTTGCGCTTAATTCGCACTCGATGAAGCCGTTGCTGTACAAAGTGACTGGCGTTTGGGCCAACCATGAAGGCTCCATGTTGCTCTGGGTATTGATGCTGGCGCTCTTTGGCGTGTTGATTGCATTTTTTGGGCGTGTCATTCACACACCCGTCAGGGCCATCGTCCTTTTGGTCCAGGCTTGGATCGGGGTGGGCTTCTACCTTTTCCTTCTTTTGACATCAAACCCGTTTGAGCGCTTGCCATTGCCGCCGTTGGACGGGCAAGGCATGAATCCGCTTCTTCAAGACCCCGGCGTCGCGTTTCACCCACCGCTGCTTTATCTCGGCTACGTTGGGTTTTCGACGGCGTTTTCTTTTGCGGTAGCGGCATTAATAACCGGAAGGGTAGACCCAGCGTGGGCGCGCTGGATGCGTCCTTGGGTTTTGGTCGCTTGGTCAGGACTAACGGCTGGTATCGCGCTAGGCAGTTGGTGGGCTTACTATGAATTGGGGTGGGGAGGGTTCTGGTTTTGGGATCCGGTCGAGAACGCGTCATTTATGCCTTGGTTGATTGGTACCGCCCTGCTCCACTCTGCGATCGTTGTTGAAAAACGCAATGCGCTGTTGAAGTGGACTATCCTGCTTGCAATCCTAACGTTTTCTCTCTCGCTGATTGGCACGTTCCTCGTTCGATCCGGCATACTGACTTCCGTCCATGCTTTTGCCACTGACCCGGAAAGAGGCGTCTTTATTCTTCTGCTGTTGTCAATCGCCATCGGTGGCGCGTTGTCGTTGTTTGCGTGGCGCGCGCCGCAGATTGAAGAGGGGGGCGTTTTTGCACTTTGGTCCCGCGAGAGTGGTTTGCTCGTCAACAACTTGCTTTTAACTGTTGCCTGCGGGATCGTCTTCATAGGCACTCTGTATCCGCTCGGACTTGAGCTGGTTACAGGAGACAAGATTACGGTAGGCGCGCCTTATTTTAATAGTGCCTTTCTACCGGTCTTTGGTGTCGCAATGTTCTTGGCTGGAATAGGGCCGTTCTTAAGTTGGAAACGAGCGAGCAAAGACGCAGTTTTGCGGCGCGCCGCAAAATGCGGAGGGGTTGCACTTTTCGGTGCCGTCGTCATCGCTGTGATTGCACCATCTGTATCTACGGCCGGCCATATCGGTGTTTTCGTGGCGCTTTTTCTTGCCATTGCGACATGTCAAGACATTGGCGCCCGTATAGGCTGGCAGAAATCCACCCTAATTGTTGCTTTTAGGCGATTAATCGGATTGCCGCGTTCTGCTTGGGGTCTGTACCTAGGTCACTTTGGATTAGCAGTGGCTGCCGCTGGTGTTGTGACGGTTTCGGTTTGGAGCCACGAGGTAATTCTAAGCGTGCAGCCCGGAGCCGCCGTTCAGGTGGGGCCATACGAATTTGTCCTTCAAGAAACCAAGAACGAAAGAGGGGCAAATTTTCAAACGACACTGGCAAAAGTTGATGTGTTCAACGATGACGAATTGATTAGCACGCTTTGGCCGGAACGCAGGTGGTATCCAGTGGAACAACAACCTACGACCGAGGCTGGAATTGAGACCAAATGGCATGGTGACCTTTATGCCGTGCTCGGTGATCCGGATGGCAGCGGCAGGCATGTCGTGCGTTATTACTACAATGCGGGGGTCCCTTGGATGTGGCTTGGCGCCCTCCTGATGTCGCTTGCCGCGGTGATTTCTCTCGCAGACAGGCGGCTTCGCGTGGGTGCTCCGGCAGTCAGGCCGAAAAAAATGCCTTCGGCGCAACCAGCGGAGTGACCTTTTGAAACTCAAATTGGTTTTGTCGGTTATTCTATTCGCCCTGGCCGCTCCTACGTGGGCGCTGGATGCGGATGAGATGTTCGCAGATCCAGCGCAAGAAGAACGGGCGCGGGACATTGGTCGCCAGCTTCGATGCCTAAAATGCCGCAATCAATCCATTTTTGACAGCAACGCCGGGTTCGCCAAAGACTTACGCGTTTTGGTTCGTGAGCGAATGACGGCGGGCGATACGGATGAGGAGGTCTTGGAATTCGTCAGAGATCGCTACGGCGACTACGTGTTGATGAAGCCGCCGGTGGAGGCTCACACGTTTGTTCTATGGATAACGCCTGCGGCGTTGCTCATACTCGGGTTGGGAGGATTGGGTATCTATTTAAAACGCCGCCAGCCGACGATCGCACAGGGAACAATACTTGCACCGGAAGATCGCCAAGAAGCTAGGCGGTTGCTTGATCAAGGGGAGCAGCCATGAGCCTCTGGATAGCAATTATTTTGGTGGGCTTTGTAGCCGGTTTTTGGATTGGATTGCCCTTCTTGCGCGCTCGTACAATTGAAATGAGCGGTGCAGACGGTGCGATTTCGATCTATCGGGACCAACTGGATGAGATTGAACGTGACCTCAAGGAAGGTTTGATCCGCGCTGAGGAAGCCGACGCCGCGAAACAGGAAGTGGAGCGACGAGCTCTCTATGCAGCTCGTCATTTGGACGGCGGAATGGCGGGTTCTCATCGATCTTGGCCCATGGCGTTGAGTGTGGCCACATTTGCCGTTGTCAGTGCCCTCGGCGTTTATGCCTATCTTGGGAAGCCAGGACTGCCGGACTCGCCACTAGAGGCACGTAAAACCGAAGTTCTGACCAAACGTGCCAACGCCGGCGACATGGTTAGCCGGATCCAGCTGTTGATCGATCGCACAGAAAAAAATCCAGACAACTTTGAAGACTGGTGGATGCTGGCCGAAGCGCACAAGGCTGTGGGTGATAACAGTTCTGCGGCAGAGGCTTACCGACAGGCGGCCGTTTTGTCGGGAGATCGTCCTGCTGTAATATCGGCTTATGCCGAGGCTCTGACCGTCGCAAACGGAAACAAGGTGCCAGCCGGTGCTCGAGTCATTTTTGAGCAAGTGATGCGAGAAACAGGCGAGCCCAGGGCGACCTACTATGTTGCGCTTGCAAAGGCGCAAGCACAGGATTTTGAAGGTGCCATAGAAGGCTGGATGTTATTGCTGCAGGCCTCGTCAGCTGATGCTCCTTGGGTCCCAACTGTCCGGAGAGATGTCGTTAATATGGCGCGGTTCCTCAATCATGATGTAACTCTGTATCTCCCCGATGCGACCCCTGCTGAGATAGCTGCCGCAGGCGGGGCGGAGCCGTCTTTGACACCTGCGGACGGTAGCGGCCAAGCGGCATTGCTCGCTCGTATCGAAGAAGACAGTTCCGACTACCGCGCGTGGATAGATCTCATCAATCTACAAGCCAAGTCCGGGGATGAAGCTGCTGCTGTGGCAACTTTGGATAAGGCCAGAAGTCGATTTTCGGGCGCCCCTTTCCTACTGCAAAAACTCGCAGAAACCGAGCGTTTATTGGGGCTTGACGCGTTGGGAGACACTGGGCGAGGCCCAGATGCCGAGGCGATGGCGGCGGCGGCGGAGATGACGCAGGCGGAGCGTGATGAGATGATTGCGGGTATGGTTGCGGGGCTTGCGGCGCGACTGGAAGAGGAGCCGAATGATCCGGACGGTTGGGTCATGCTGGTTAGAAGCTATGCGACCCTTGGTGACGTTGAGAAGGCAAAAGGTGCGGCGGCAAAGGCCCGTGAATTGTTCGCGAACGATGCGCGCGTTCTTGGATTGATGGAGCGCGCATTTGCGGATTTGTCACTTTGATCCTGTTCATAAAATTATTCAATAACAATGAATTATGGGAATTTTGAGTTTGTTTTCGCGGCGATCCATTTGGATCTCCTAAGATCTATTTCTCTCGCTTCTCATGCACTCCAAGATTTGTAATTATTTGTAAATATTTCTGTTGACAACTCATGGCGCAGGCCGGATGACTAAGCCCGGCACAGGGTTTTGGGGACGGTCGAGGGCTGTCATTGGCGGTCGCGTTCCTGGGGTGGTGGTGTGCGGAAAACGCGTGTCGGTATTACGTCGGCAAAGCGTCTGCAAAACATCTGTGTGATACCTCTGGGTTGAGGCGGGCGGCGTTTGCAGGCTGCATGCCTTGAACGCCACTAAACGGATGCCGCGATCAAATGAACGCGTGGCTTTGAGAAACAAGGAGAGCGAAATGCTGACCGGAAAACACTTGATTGCGGGCCAGTGGGTTGGCGGTGATGAGACATTCACCAACGAGCCGGTGAGTGGGCCCGCCGACAGCTTTGCTCGCGGTACAGTTGCCGACGTTGATCAGGCCTGCAAAGCTGCAGAAGAGGCTTTCTGGTCCTTTGGGTATTCGACAGAAGCGGAACGGGCAGCTTTTCTGCGGGAAATTGCAACTCAAATCGACGCGCGAGGGGACGACATAACCCATATGGGCGTCAAGGAAACCGGACTGCCGGCAGCACGGCTGGAAGGGGAGCGTGGTCGTACTGTTGGACAATTGCGTTTGTTTGCGGACCACATCGAAGCAGGAGACTATCTCGATGTGCGTCATGATCCTGCGTTGCCAGATCGCGCCCCGCTGCCAAGACCGGATATTAAGTTAAAGCAGCGCCCAATTGGGCCGGTAGCGGTGTTTGGTGCCTCTAACTTTCCTTTGGCATTCTCTACGGCTGGCGGCGATACCGCGGCGGCCCTAGCAGCCGGATGTCCGGTTGTCGTCAAAGGTCACTCAGCACATCCCGGTGTTTCCGACATCGTAGCGCAGGCCATCGATGCCGCTATAAAGGTTTGCGGGATGCCGCCCGGTGTCTTTAGCCAAATTCAGGGTGGCAACCGTGCGGTCGGTCAGGCGGTTGTGCAGCATCCGCTGATCCGTGCCGTAGGATTTACAGGTTCGCTGGCCGGCGGGCGCGCATTGTTTGATCTTTGCGCTGCCAGGCCTGAACCAATTCCTTTCTTTGGAGAGTTGGGGTCGGTCAACCCGATGTTTGTATTCGACTCGGCCTTGTCCGCGCGGGGGATCGAAATAGCTTCAGGCTGGGCGGCATCCCTGACGATGGGCGCGGGGCAGTTTTGCACCAACCCCGGCATAGCTGTTTTGCAAGAGGGGGCTGCTGCAGAAGCATTTGTCACGGCGGCGAGCGAGGCGCTCGAAATGGTCGCGCCGCAAGCCATGCTTACTGAGGGCATTGCGTCAGCTTATCGGATCGGCACTGCCCAACTGGCTGGATCCGCCGGTGTCAGGCAGGTGCTGGCGACAACAGGCGGTGTACGTGAAGCAACGCCGCAACTGTTCCAGACGACGGCGCAGGCATTTCTTCAAGACCCGGCGCTGGGCGAAGAGGTCTTTGGGCCGTTGGGACTGGTGGTCACCGTTGAAAGCCCTGAGGAACGTATGGCGCTTGCGCGGTCCCTGCACGGTCAATTGACCTGCACTCTCCAGATTGATGAGGCGGACCATGAAGAAGCCCGTCGCCTGATGCCGGTTTTGGAGCGCAAAGCCGGGCGTGTGCTGGCAAACGGATTCCCGACAGGTGTCGAAGTGTGCGATGCGATGGTGCATGGCGGGCCTTACCCCGCATCGACGAACTTTGGCGCGACCTCTGTAGGCACCCTGTCAATCCGGCGGTTCCTGAGGCCGGTCAGTTATCAAAATATGCCTGACACCCTGGGCTGAACTTCAAGAACACTTCCCACGTCGGATCGCAAAACGTCTGACGTTGACTGGGCCGCGCCTTTGAAAGCAAGGGCGCGGCCTCTTTCATTGTGAAAAATTGCAAGCAGAAAAAAAGTAGTTGTAAAAATTTGTAATGTATGGAAGTTACATTTCTGACAAATTGTCAGGAGGAGGACAAAATGACATTTGCGAAGATGATTTCCAAAAAGACCCTGACCGCAGCGGTTGCAGCGGCGGGAATGATGGTGCCATTGGCGGCAGAAGCCAAAGACTGGCGCGGTTGGAATATTCACGTCGAGGACTATCCGGTTTCTCACGGCATGGAAGCATTCATGGCGGAAGTTACCGAAAAGACTGGCGGCGAACTGAAGGGTAAAGTGTTCCATTCCGGCGTTCTGGGTAGTCAGCCTGACGCGATTGAGCAACTGCGTCTCGGCATCATCGATTTTGGTGTATTCAGCCTTGGGCCAATGGGTCAGGCTGTGCCTGCGACCAACGTTGTTTCGCTGCCGTTCATTTTCAAATCCGTGCCCCAGATGTACGAGATCATGGATGGCGAAGGCGGCGAAGCTCTCGGTAAGGCACTGGAAGAGAAAGGTATTGTTGCGCTGGGTTATTACGACGCCGGGGCGCGTTCCTTCTATAACTCCATCAAGCCGATCAACGCGCCTGCCGACGTAGCGGGCATGAAAGTCCGCGTTATGAACAACGATCTGTTTGTTGGCATGATCGAAGCAATGGGCGGTAACGCAACGCCTATGGCCTTTGCAGAAGTGTATCAGTCGATCAAGACAGGTGTTGTGGACGGCGCGGAAAACAACCCGCCTTCCTATGAATCCACGAGCCACTTCGAAGTTGCGCAGTACTACTCCATGTCCCAGCACCTGATCATTCCGGAATGCTTGTGCATGGCGAAGAAAACGTTCGATGCACTGACACCGGAACAACAGGAAGTCGTGCGTGAAGCTGGTCGCAATTCTACCGCGTTGCAGCGTGACCTTTGGCAGAAACGTGAGATGGCCTCGATGGAAATTGTAAAGGCCGGTGGTGTTACCGTGAACGAGATTGCTGACAAATCTGCCTTCCAGGCAGCCATGGCGCCGGTTTACGAAACCTTCCTCGCAGATAACCCGGACATGGTGGAACTGGTCGACCTGTTCCGCAACGCCGAGTGATCTGAACCAATACTGACAAGGCGCCCTGCGGCCATCGTGGGGCGCCTGATTTTTTGAAGGACTGGGGGAAGAGCAGTGCAGGACTATCCTGAATGGATCGTACGCGGCGAACGCATTCTGGACGGGCTGAGCAAGCTGTGCGTCTTTGTTGCCAGCTGCGCTTTGGTGGTCTTGGTGGCCACGTTCGGATGGCTGGTGTTTGGTCGCTATGTTTTGAATGCGACACCGACTTGGGTTGAGCAACTGGCTCTGTTGCTGGTCTGCTATATTGCCTATCTGGGCGCCGCGGCAGGCGTGCATGAGCGAACGCACCTTGGCGTTACATTGTTTCGCGACATGATGGGTCCCAAAGTCAGCGCCTATCTCAAGCTTTTCAACGACATTGTCTTGGCGGCCTTTGGCGGGTTGATGGCGGTGGCGAGCCTCGAGCTGTTTCAGTTCGGCTGGTCCACGCTTTTGCCGATGCTGAACATTCCTGAAAGCTTCCGCACGCTATCAGCACTGCTTTGTGGTGGTCTAGTGTGCATTTTCGCCGGGTTTCGCGCCCTCTTTCGTCTCGCGCTGATGATGCGCGGGCAGACCTACTACGAAGAGGAGGCCGTGTAACATGGGACTGGCACTACTTCTTGGCGTCTTTGGCGGCTGCGTCGTCATAGGCATTCCGGTGGCCTTTGCGATGGGCGTCGCCGCGGCGGCAGCCTTCTGGTACGAAGGTTTCCCTTTGCTGATTACCTTTCAGCGTTCCGTTTCCGGAATTTCCGTTTTTTCGCTTCTGGCGATTCCGTTTTTTGTTTTTGCCGGTGAACTGATGCTGCACGGCGGGATTGCCGCGCGGCTTGTGCGGTTCGCTTCCGCTCTTGTCGGGCACATTCGTGGCGGGTTGGCCTCGGTCAATATCTTCTCGAGCATGTTGTTCGGGGGCATCTCGGGGTCTGCTGTGGCGGATATCTCCGCATTGGGCTCGATCCTCATCCCGGTGATGAAAGAGCGCGGATACCGTCCGGACTACGCGGTCAACGTGACTGTGACGTCGTCGATTGCCGGTATCGTCATTCCACCGAGCCACAACATGATCATCTTTGCGGTTGCAGCCGGCGGTGGTCTGTCGATTTCGCAGCTGTTCCTTGCAGGCGTTCTGCCGGGTATCCTGATGTGTATCTGCCTTGCGGTGGCTGCCTATATCATTGCGATCAAACACAACTATCCGGCGGAGCAATTCCCCGGTTGGGGTGAGGTTGCTCGGACGTCTCTGGCGGCCATCCCGGGCCTGGTCACCGCTGTGATCATCGTGGGTGGTGTTCTGTCGGGCATCTTTACGGTCACCGAGTCCGGTGCGTTCGGTGCGATCTATGCGCTGTTGCTGACGTTTTTTGTGTATCGCACGCTGGATTGGAACGGGTTCAAAACCGCTGTGGTTCAGGCCGTGCGCACCACTGCAATGGTGATGGTGCTGATCGGGTTTGCCAGTTCCTTTGCCTACCTGCTTGCGCTGTATCAAGTTCCGGAAAAGCTGGGCGACTTCATGCTGGGGATTTCCGAGAGCAAGTTCGCAATCCTGCTGATGATCAACCTGATGCTGCTGGTGCTTGGCATGATCATGGATATGGCTGCGCTGATCCTGATCTGCACGCCGATCTTCTTGCCGATCGTCAAGAGCCTTGGAATGGAGCCGGAGCAATTCGGGATCATGCTGCTGGTCAATCTTGGCCTAGGCCTTTGCACGCCACCGGTCGGGACCTGCCTGTTTGTTGGTTGTGCTGTTGGCCGCATCCGGATCGAGGAAACCTTGAAGTCGATCTGGCCATTCTATCTCGCGATTTTGTTCGCACTCATTCTTGTCACTTACGTACCGGCGGTGTCGTTGTTCCTGCCGTCACTGTTGGGCTAAGGGGGAAACCATGTCCAAACTTACACCAGAATTGCGCGAGGCGCTGATGAACATCAGCACCGCGACCTTGACCACTGCGATGTTCAAGCGCGGCTTCCGCAATATCTTTTTCCAGGGACCGCAGCGATTGAATCCGGGGCGCAACATGGTCGGTGAGGCCTATACGTTGCGATATATTCCCGCGCGCGAAGATCTTGATCTTCTGGAAAGCTTTGCAGACCGCTCCAACCCGCAACGCAAGGGCGTGGAGGAGTGTCCGGAGGGCGCAGTTTTTGTAATTGACTCGCGCGGAGATGCCTCTGCGGCTTCGGCAGGCGGAATTCTGGTGACACGCCTGCAAACGCGAGGGGTGGCCGGTGTCGTGACTGATGGCGGTTTTCGGGACACGCCGGAAATCTCCGATCTGGACATGCCCGCATACCACTCGCGCCCCAGTGCGCCGACCAACCTGATCAGCCACCACGCTGTTGCGATCAACGATCCGATCGCGTGCGGCGGCGTTTCAGTCTTTCCGGGAGACGTGATTGTCGGGGACGGCGAAGGTGTTGTTTGTATTCCTGCGCATTTAGTGGAAGAAATTACTGCGGAATGTGTGGACATGACGATCTTTGAAGATTTCGTTTTGGAAATGGTTCAGGATGGCGTATCCACCTTCGGTCTGTATCCACCGACCGATCCGGAGACCGCAGAAAAGTTCAGCGCATGGAGGCAGCGCAACAACCGATGACTGTCGACGACCCCTCAGCGAAACTCACCACGCGCCGCGGCAAGGACCGCACGCTTTCTGATCGTTGCTATGAGAAAATCCTCTCGATGATTGTGAACGGTGATATTGCGGTGGGGTCAAAACTCCCGACAGAGCATGCGTTGAGCGAAGAGCTTGAGGTGTCGCGACCAGTGTTGAGGCAAGCCCTCAAGCAGTTGCGTGAAGACGGTGTCATTGTGTCCAGGCAAGGGTCCGGCTCATTTGTCCAGAAGCGGCCAGAGGGCGCGGTTCTGGATTTTGCGCCCGTCGGCTCTATCGCTGACATCCAGCGTACTTTCGAATTCCGTGTGGCGATCGAAGGCGAGGCAGCGTATCTGGCGGCGACACGTCGCAGCGAGGAAGACCTGAAAGTGTTGCGCGCGGCGCTAGAGGAATTGGATCGTCATGTGGCACGGGACGAACTGGGTGTGGACACAGACGAGATTTTTCACGAGGCAATCTGTGCCGCTTCGGGCAACCAATATTTTTCGGCTGCACGCGCGTCTATGAAGCCCAATATCCTGATCGGCTTGAACCTGACGCGCAATCTGTCGCTGACCAAGCCGAAAGAGCGGATGGAGATGGTGCAGAATGAGCACTATGCCATTCTTGAGGCTATCGAAGCACGCGATCCGGACGCAGCACGCCAAGCCATGCGTGCGCACGTCGATAACGCCCGAATGCGGGTTTTCGAAGGCCAGTAGGTTTTCCGGCCACAACCGGTCACAATTTGTAATTTTTACCGACGTCAATTGGCACGCTTGTGCGTGTCCATGCATTTGATCAATGGCTTTTTTCCCATTAAACTTTTGAAATAAATATATTAAATCGCCAGTATCGATGTTGAGTGAATTTGTAATCCGTTTTCCATATTTGTAAATATTTGTATTGATAACTTGCCCGTGCTGCGATACTTCCTAGGCGAAACTGACCTGTCGTGAAGCGGGTCGCAGCACAAAGAGGGTGTTATGGATCTGAAGGGCAAAACGGCAATCGTTACGGGTGGTGGTCGCGACATCGGACGGGCTTGCGTTATGGAGCTGGCTGCGCGCGGCGCGAACGTTGTCATCAATTATTTTGCCAGCTCGGAGGGTGCAGATAGCGCTGTTGCCGAAATCAAGGCGGCAGGCGGGCAGGCGATTGCCTTGCAAGGCGATCTTACCAAGGAAGCAGAGGCTGCCGCGCTGGTGAAGGCTGCGGTTGACGCTTTTGGCAGCATTGACGTGTTGGTGCATGTGACCGGAGGCCTTCTGAAGCGTGTGAAAATGTCAGAAATGACGCTGGCCCACTGGAACGCTGTTATGGACGTCAATCTCACGTCGTTTGTCCTGATGGTGAGCGCAAGCCTACCGCACTTTAACAAGGGCGGCTCAATTGTTGGTCTCGCGTCGCAAGCCGGGCGTGACGGCGGCGGACCGGGCGCAGTGGCTTATGGTGCATCCAAAGGCGCGATCATGACACTGACACGAGGCATGGCGAAAGAGCTGGGGCCTGACATTCGGGTAAACAGCCTGTGTCCGGGTATGATCGATACCGATTTTCACAACACTTTCACCACTGATGCGGTGCGGGAGCATGTGGCCGGAATTACCCCTCTGAAACGTGAGGGCACCTCCGAAGAAGTTGCTAAGGTTGTCGGGTTCCTCGCTAGCGATGCATCGTCTTTCGTCACTGGCACAAACATCGACGTAAATGGCGGGACGCTCTTTTCCTGAGGCGCCTTCCTGATACGTCCAAAGGCCGCGTTCCGTCTGGAGGGAGCGCGGCCTTTGCCGTTTCAAGGCTCGCGATTAAGTGCGTGGCCCGACGCTGGGGCGGGCCCACAACTCTCGCGTACCACCAGGTCGCCGTGTAATAGTTCGGTTTGGCGAGGTTGCTCGCGGGTTTCCAATCCATCCAGCAAAAAGGTCATGGCACGCTCGCCAATCAGGCTGCGTGGCTGTCGGATGGTTGTGAGTGCCGGAGTGATGTGGCTGGCGAACGGTATGTCGTCAAAGCCGATCACCGAAAAATCCTCGGGCACCCGATACCCGCGAAGCCGCAGGGCGGAAATAACACCGATGGCCGTGTTGTCGTTAAAGCAGAAAAACGCAGTGGGTAGGGTGTCCTTGATGAAAAGACGCTCGACTGCGGCGCGTCCGCCTTCCGAGCTGGTGTCGCCGTCAATGCTCCAGCTTTCCAGCGGTTCCGAATATTCTGCCAAGCCAAGCCGGTAGCCACGCTCACGATGCTCGGACACGATATTGCCAGGGCCCCCAGTAACATAGACGATCCGCCGGTGTCCGAGTGAAACGAGGTATTCGGTCGCCATTTTGGAGGCCGCCACGTCATCTACCCCGACGTACGCCAGGTCTTCGGTTTCGATTGGTCGCCCTACGGCCACCGTGGGCGGCAATTGCGCGGGGGTTGCATGAGGTCCACCCGCAACGGGAACATGGCCGGTGAGAAGTACAAGACCATCGGCCATGCCCGTCGAGAGAAAGCGCATATGTCCTTCTTCCAGCGCGATTTCGCCTTCGGTATTGCCAATCAGCACGCCATAGCCACGTTCGTTCGCAACCTTTTCGAGCCCGATCAGGATGGTTGGGAAGTTGGGGTCCGCGATTGAAGGCGCCATAACCATGACCATTTTGGAGCGCTTCATTCGCAGGTTCTGGGCCATCGCGTTGGCTGTGTATCCTGTGCGAGCAATCGCCGCCGTAACCTTTTTCCGCGTCGATTCCGCGACTTTCTCCGGATTGCGAATCGCACGGCTGACAGTGGCGATCGAGACGCCTGCAAGCTTGGCGACATCCTCGATTGTCGCTGGTTTTCTGGTCTCTTCCGTCAACGGATTTTGCGCCTGTCCGCGAAGTTGGATTCGCTTTGTAAATCAATGGTCTTTGGGCAGGTATAGCCTTTTGCCAAAGGTGTGAAAAGGTTTACATGGATTTATGAAAAGGTTTACATAGCTTATGAAAAGGTTTACATCCAATGAAAACGAGCGGTGAAAAGCCGCCTGGAGGAACATGGGAGGAGAGACTGTGCCAGACGGCCAGACCATAGCCGCGTCGGTGCTGTGCGCCGAGCGCATCAGCAAGTCGTTCGGGACCGTGCCAGTCCTGTTCAGCGTGTCGATGGACATCCGTGCAGGAGAGGTTCACGCGCTGATCGGTGAGAACGGTGCGGGCAAGTCCACGCTGATGAAAATCCTGTCGGGATTCCACCAGCCCACATCGGGACGCATTCTGATGGACGGGCAGGAAATGACCCTGCCGCCCAATGGCGAGACCGAGAAGCTGGGCGTTGTCCTCATTCACCAGGAGCTAAACCTTGCCGAGCAGATGACGGTTGAGGAAAACGTCTTCCTGGGCCGGGAGATCACACGTCGCGGAAGGCTGGAGCGAAAACAAATGGCCGATGTCGTGCAGGGCTATCTGGACGACATCGGGTTGGACATTGCCCCTACGGATCGAATTTCTGATCTGTCGATCGCACAGAAGCAGATGGTTGAAATCGTCAAGGCCATGAGCCGCGATGCGCGGGTTCTGATCATGGACGAACCTACCGCGACGCTCACAGAGGCGGAAACCGAGCTATTCTTCAAGCAGATCGAGCGGTTGAAGGCGCAAGGCGTGGCAATCATCTTTGTGAGCCACAAACTGTCTGAAGTGAAAGCAATTTCCGATCGTGTAACGGTTTTGCGCGACGGGCAGTGGATTGCCACGCAGGACGCCAAAGACCTGACCCCGGATGCTATGGCCCAGATGATGGTCGGACGGGAGTTGTCAGACCTTTACCCTCCTATCAACGAGGCCGACGTGGATGCGGAGCGGGTGCTGGAGGTCAAAGATCTCCATGCGCCAGATGTCAAAGGCGTGACCTTCTATCTGAAGAAAGGCGAGGTGCTGGGGTTTTCCGGTCTGATTGGGTCGGGGCGAACTGCGGTCTTCGAGGCGGTGTGCGGTCTGGCTCCGATTGATAGCGGCGAAGTCCGGTTTGATGGCCGGCCAGCTGAGTTTACGTCGGTTAGCAAAGCGCGGGACGCCGGGGTCGTTTACCTGACCAAGGACCGAAAGGGCAAAGGTTTGCTTCTGGACAAGAAGATGCGGGAGAACCTGACGCTCTTTGCCCTGCCAAAGTTTGTGCGCAACTTGTCCGTGGATCGTAAGGCCGAGGCCGAAGCAATGGAGCGTGCGGTACGCCGCTTCGATATTCGCTCCCGCGATGCGAACATCAATGTCGGTGACCTATCGGGCGGAAACCAACAGAAACTTCTGCTGGCGAAGGTCATGGAATGTGACCCGCGTATTCTGATTATCGACGAGCCGACGCGAGGCATCGATGTGGGTACGAAACAGCAGATATACCATTTCATTGCAGCGATCGCCGCAGAGGGTGTGTCGGTCGTGGTTATCTCATCCGAGATGCCCGAAATCATTGGCGTCAGCCACCGCGTTGTGGTGATGCGCGAAGGTCAGATTACCGGTGTCCTGACCGGAGACCATATCAACGAAAACGAAATTGTTCGCTTTGCCGCAGGGCTGAAGCGGGAGATGACCCATGACTGAGACTGCCATGACACAAACACCAAAATCCCGCTTTCAAAGCTTTGATTTCAAAACAGCCGGACCGGCAATCGCGTTGATCCTGTTATGTATCATCGGCTTTCTTCTCAATCCCGCATTCCTCAGTGAAGGAAACATAACCAACCTTCTGACGCGCTCGGCCTTCATCGGCATCATCGCTGTCGGGGCGACCTTCGTGATCACCGCCGGAGGGATCGACTTGTCGGTCGGGTCCATGGCGGCTGTCATCGCAGGGGTCATGATTATTGTGATGAACGGAGCGGTGGAGACCTTCGGTACGGGTGTGACCACGGTTCTGATCGGGTGTGGGTGCAGTGTGATCCTTGGCATTGGCGCCGGGTTCATCAACGGCTTCCTCACAACCAAAGGAAAGATCGAAGCTTTCATTGTGACGCTCGGCACGATGGGCATTTTCCGCTCGCTTGTGACCTATTTTGCGGACGGTGGCACTCTGTCGCTGAACTATGACATCCGCGGCGTCTACCGTCCTGTTTACTATGACAGCTTTGCTGGCCTGCCGATCCCGGTCTGGGTGTTCATCATCGTGTCGATCTGCGGCTGGCTTCTACTTAACAGGACGGCGTTTGGCCGCTACTGCACGGCCATCGGTTCGAATGAGAGCGTCGCAAAGTACTCGGCGATCAAGGTCGATAGGATCAAGACCTGGACCTATGTGCTGCAAGGCTTGTGCGTGTCCCTTGCGACCATCATTTACGTGCCGCGACTTGGCTCGGCATCCTCGTCCACAGGTGTTCTGTGGGAACTCGAAGCTATCGCTGCCGTTATTATTGGCGGGACGGTACTAAAGGGCGGATACGGCCGTATCGGAGGCACCATTCTGGGCGCGCTCATCCTGACCACCATCGGCAATATCCTAAATTTCACCGATATGATTTCCAACTATCTGAACGGGACCATGCAAGGTCTGATCATCATCGTTGCGGTTTGGCTGCAGCGCGGAGATTGGGGCCGGAAAAACAAAGCAAACTAAGTTTCTCGCAAAGACTGCGCGAAAGAACCGGGCGTCACCGGACAGGAGAGGTGCGTCCAATTCCAAGGGAGGAAGACATGAATAAACTTAGCAAAATCAGCGCTCTGGCGGCTGCAGTGACGATGTCGCTTGCAAGTTTGGCAAGCGCGGAGACGATCAAGATCGGGGTCAGCTATCCAACACCGACCCATGCTTGGGCTGCTGGCATGAACTGGCATGCAGAGCAGGCCGAGAAACGCCTTGAAGCGCTGTACCCCGACGTGGACCTGGTTCTGGTGAACTCGCCTGATCCTTCGGCGCAGGCCAGCGCGCTTGAGGATCTCGTCTCTGTACATGGCATCGACGCACTCGTTGTGCTGCCATTTGAAAGTGAGCCGCTGACCGACCCGGTTTTGAACGTAAAGAAATCCGGCGCCTTGATCACAGTTGTTGACCGCGGTCTGAGCCAACCTGGCATCGAAGACATTTATGTTGCGGGCAACAATCCTGAACTGGGCCGAGTGTCCGCGGTCTATATGAAGAGCCGTCTGAAGGAAGGCGACAACATTGTCATTCTGCGCGGTATCCCGACGCTGATCGACAACGAGCGTTTCGACGCCTTTATGGCCGAGATCGAAGGGTCCGGCATCAATGTTCTGGACCACAAGCACGCCAACTGGAATCGCGATGACGGTTTCGAAGTGATGCAGGACTTTCTATCCCGCTTCCCCGATATCGATGCGGTCTGGGCGCAGGATGATGACATCGCGATTGGTGTTGTTGCGGCGCTCAAGCAGGCGGGTCGCGACGGTAATGGCATGTTCGTCGTGGGCGGCGCCGGCATGAAAGAAACCATCAAAGGCATCATGGACGGCAACGAGCTTGTACCTGTGGATGTTCTGTATCCGCCCAGCATGATCGCGACCGCGATGGACGTCACCGTTGCGGCGTTCAAATCCAATGGTCCGGTTGCCGGCCGTTACATTCTGGGCGCTACCCTGATCACCAAGGAAAATGCGGCCAGCTTCTATTTCCCTGACTCCCCGTTCTGAGTCGACTCTCAGGGAAATCCGGCAAGAGGGCTTTCTCCCAATGGTCCTCTTGCCATCAAAATCCCCTACAGAAACGGAGAAAGACAATGAAAACCATCAAGGGTCCCGCGCTGTTTCTGGCGCAGTTTGCAGGGGACGAAGCGCCGTTCAATTCATGGGACAGCATCACCAAATGGGCGGCGGATTGTGGATACAAAGGTGTGCAGGTTCCAAGTTGGGATGCACGCATTTTCGATCTTGGGAAGGCGGCGAGCTCGCGTAGTTATTGCGACGAACTCGTGGGCGTAGCCAAGGAAAACGGGGTTGAGATCACCGACCTGAGCACCCATTTGCAAGGACAGCTTGTGGCGGTTCATCCGGCCTATGACGAGGCTTTCGACGGATTTGCAGCACCCGAAGTGCGCGGCAATCCGAAGGCCCGACAAGCCTGGGCTGTAGAGCAGGTGAAGTTGGCAATAACTGCGAGCTACAACCTTGGCATTCATCAACATGTGACATTTTCCGGGGCCTTGGCGTGGCCTTATGTTTATCCGTGGCCGCAGCGCCCTGCAGGGTTGATTGATACGGCCTTTGACGAATTGGCCAGCCGGTGGCGGCCCATTTTGGATCACGCGGATCAAATGGGCGTGGACATCTGCTATGAAATCCACCCGGGGGAAGACCTGCATGACGGGGTGACATTCGAAATGTTCCTCGAGCGCGTCAACAATCACTCACGCTGCAACATGCTTTATGACCCGAGCCACTATGTCCTGCAGTGCCTCGACTATTTGGACAACATCGACATCTACCGCGACCGCATCAAAATGTTCCATGTCAAAGACGCAGAGTTCAATCCGACGGGCCGACAGGGTGTCTATTCGGGATACCAGAGCTGGGTCGATCGCGCTGGGCGTTTCCGGTCACTGGGCGATGGTCAGGTCGACTTCAATGCGGTGTTTTCCAAGATGGCAGCCAATGACTTTGACGGCTGGGCCGTGGTCGAATGGGAGTGCTGTCTCAAACACCCAGAGGATGGCGCACGGGAAGGTGCGGCCTTTGTGCGCGACCACATTATCCGCGTGACGGAAAAGGCGTTTGACGACTTTGCCGATGGCGGGGCGGATGACGTAACCAACAAACGCATGCTGGGGATCTGAACCATGACGCGACCAATCAGACTTGGCATGGTAGGCGGCGGCAATGACGCCTTTATCGGTGCAGTGCATCGTATTGCGGCCCGCATTGACGGTCAGTTCGAACTTGTGGCGGGGGCTCTGTCCTCGACGCCGGAGAAAGCGCAGGCCTCCGGCGCGGCGCTGGGGCTGGCCGCGGACCGCACCTATGACGACTTCAAGGCGATGGCGATACGGGAAGCGCGGATAAAGAACGGGATCGAGGCTGTTGCGATTGTGACACCGAACCACGTGCATTACCCGGCGGCGCGTGAGTTCCTGAAGCGCGGTATCCATGTAATCTGCGACAAACCACTGACTTCGACACTTCCTGACGCACGCAAACTCGCGAAGGCTGTGGAAAGCTCGGAGGCCCTGTTCATACTGACGCACAACTACACCGGCTACCCGCTGATCCGGCAGGCGCGGCAGATGGTGGCCGAAGGCGCGTTGGGAGACCTTCGCGTGGTGCAGGTGGAATACCCGCAGGATTGGCTGACCGAGGCGCAGCCCGATGACAACAAGCAGGCCGCATGGCGGACAGATCCGACACGCTCCGGCGCGGGCGGATCAACCGGAGACATTGGCACCCACGCCTTCAATCTGGCCTGTTTTGTCACGGGTTTGACGCCGGAGTCGCTGAGCGCGGATTTGCAGAGCTTTGTCGGCGGGCGACAAGTCGACGACAACGCGCATGTGATGCTGCGGTTTGAGGGCGGCGCGCGGGGAATGCTCTGGTGCTCGCAGGTGGCGCCTGGCAACGAAAACGCTCTCAAGCTTAGGGTTTACGGTTCAAAAGGCGGGATCGAATGGGAGCAGGAGAATCCCAACCGGATGCTGTTCACGCCATTTGGCGAAGCGACGCAAATACTGACGCGGGCAGGCAACGGAATGACAGAAGCGTTTGCCGCCCAGACACGCACGCCCGGCGGGCATCCGGAAGGATATTTGGAGGCCTTTGCAACGCTCTATGCGCAAACTGCGGATGTGATCCGTGCGCATACTCCGGGCGCGCCACTGCCGAGTGACCCGCCGCTGCCGGGGATTTCCGACGGGTTGGCGGGTGTGCAATTTGTGGATGCCTGCGTGACGTCGTCACGCAAAAACGCGGGATGGGTGTCGCTGGGCTGACGACCAGCGCACCTTTGGGGGGGAGGCGGGTCCTTGCGGGCCCGCTTCCTTTTGCGCGCAACCCTTGTCAACAAGGTCTATGCCCACTAGAGGTGACGCAAATTCGCGCTGCGCCGATTGGGGCGCGGCAAACGCTGTCCTTCAAGAAACGCTGGTGTCATGTCCAACATCGTCGAACGCATTTTCCCTGATCCCCTGCCAACGCCTGAAGCGCTGGCGCAACGCTTTCCGAAGCGTGACCTTCCCGAGGGCGCGATGGTTACGCGGGTAGGACCGAGCCCGACGGGTTTCATGCACATTGGTACGCTTTATGTCGGTCGTATCTGTGCGCATTTCGCGCGTCAGTCTGGCGGTGTGTCGATCCTGCGGATTGAAGACACGGATAAGAAACGTGAAGTTGAGGGTGCGGTGGATTTCATCACCCACGCGTTCGACCACTTCGGCGTGAGCTTTGACGAAGGCGTTGGCGTGGACGGTCAGGACGTGGGGGCCTACGGTCCTTATCGTCAGAGCCAGCGCAAAGAAATCTATCAGGCCTACGTGAAGCACCTTTTGGAAACTGGCAAAGCCTATCCGTGTTTTGCCACGGGCGAAGAGCTTGAGGCGATGCGCGACAAGCAACAGCTGCGCAAGATGCGCACTGGTTACTATGGCGTGTGGGCTGAATGGCGCGATCGTCCCGAAGAGGACATTCAGGCTGCGCTTGATGCTGGCACGCCTTTCGTCATTCGTTTCCGTTCCGAAGGAAAAATCGAACGCAAGCTGAAGTTCGAAGATCTGCTTTTTGGCGAGCGCAAGCTGCCGGAAAACGATCAGGACATCGTGATCATGAAGGCGGATGGTTTGCCGACCTATCACTTCGCTCATGTAGTCGACGACCATCTGATGGGCACGACCCATGTCATCCGCGGTGATGAATGGCTGTCCTCGGTGCCAACCCATTTGCAACTGTTTGAAGCACTTGGCTGGGAAACGCCGGAGTTTGCCCACATCGCACCGATCAACAAGATGGATGGTACGTCGCGCCGCAAACTTTCGAAACGGAAAGACCCTGAGGCAAGCGTCGGATATTTCGAGGAACTGGGGTATTCAAACGAAGCTGTTCTGGATTACCTGATGACGCTTGCTGATGCCGGTTTCGAGGACTGGTCGAACGAGAATCCGGAAACATCATCCTGGGAATTCCCGCTGACAATGCGTGGGTTGAAAGGTTCCAGTGGGCCGCTGTTCGACTTTGAGAAGCTGGGGAACATCAGCCGCAATTTTGTGGCGACGCTCAAAAGCCCCGAAGTTTATGACCGCGTTCTTCCATGGGCGAAACAACATGACGCAGATCTGGCGGAAATGTTGCAGGCTGATCCTGACCGCGCCCGCGCAATCATTGCAATCGAGCGCGACGAAGCACAAAACGTCCGTAAAGACATCGAGAAGTGGTCCGACGTAAAGGCGGAACTCGAGTTCTTCTTTGACGAGCGTTTTACGCTTACCGCCGACGAAGCGCGTGGCATGATCGACTATCTGGACGCAGGCGAACTGGCGACATTGGTCACCGAATTTCTCGAAGGTTATGATCCCGCGGACGACAACGCCACGTGGTTCGGCAAGATCAAGGAGTTGGGCGGCAAGCACGGCTTTGCGATGCGTCCTAAAGACTTCAAGAAAAACCCGGACGAATATAAAGGCACAGTGGCCCATGTCGCGCGAGTTTTCCGCATACTTCTTGCCGGCAAAGAGCGCACGCCAGACCTATACTCCATCATGCAGGTGATGGGACCGGAGCAAGTCAAAGAGCGCGTGTCTCTGGTGCTTTGACCGGCACATTGAAAAAACTGTAACGAGTCGACCATTTCGGTCGGCCTGTTTCCATTTCAGGGGTTAAGCGGCGGCAGTTCTATATCTGACGGGTTGTATCTGCGATGAGATTGCCGGGCTGCTTCCATCGTCTCTTTGAGACGGTGCCAGTTTTCCTCGTCGTCGACCGAAACGCTGGACCCGAACCGCGCGCGGCCGATTGCGAGGAAGACGTTGGTAATACTGGCCTTGTCCATCTCTGTGAGGGATACGCGCGACTGCCAGATGTCTGATGCCTGACGTGCCCCATCCAGATCGCGGTCTTTGCAAGCACGTTGTACTTGTTTGAAGGCATAAGGTTCGCTGGCAAGGTAGGCCGCGCGTCGCCGCACTTGCCAGTTTCTAATTGGCGCGGCCAGCCATCTGAACCACGCCCAAGCCAGAGCGGCCAGTAAAACCACCGCCAAGATGTATGGAAAGAGCCGTTGCCAATCTAATGGAGCCTTTGGTGGCGGTGGGGGCGCTTTGGAGGAGACTGCTATGGCTTCGGCTGTTGCTGTCTCGATTTCGCCGGTTTTCAGGTTGAACCAATCAATTGAAACTGCGGGAAGTTGGTCTGCGAGCGCGGTCTCAGCCAGATAAACCGTGCGCTCCGTGCGCGTTCCCGACAATAGGCCGCGATTGTCGCGTTCATCAATGGAAGGGGTTTCGGGATAAGCTCGGAGGCCATCTATGTGAACGTCCGGTGTCAAAGTCGGTAGGAAATAGGGTGAGAGGCCATCAACCTCGGCTGTCAGCACACGCGAAAAACTTTGGCCGGCGTCCATGTCTTCGGTTGTGCCTTCTATGTCTTGCTTCAGCGTAAGTTTTGTTGCCGCAACAAAGGGGGAAAGGTCCTCTGCGCCTTCAGGCAGAACGCCGGTCACGTCCAGCGCTTCAATAGGCAGTTCGGCAGACAATTCGGGTCCGCCGTCAGGGTTCCGATAGGTTATCTGCAGGACGGAGGGAGGCAGAGAGAAGGAGCCGGGTACCACTGGTGTGACCTGATACCTGCGCGAGATACCCGACCACGTTTCGCCATTTATTGTCCGGCTGGTTGGCGACGTGGATTTTTCCGGAAGGCGGATACGCAGGTTTGGCGTTTCGAAGCTCGGCCAGACAGGTGGTTTTGGCATAAAGGTCGGGACAAACACCGTAAGTCGCAGAGTCAAAGGCTGACCAGGGATGGTTTCACGTTCCTCGAACGTGATCTCAAGGACGGGCTCATTGTCCTGTGCGACTGCGGAAAAGGGCCAGACCAGAAAAAGCAGGAGCGCGAGGTATTTCATTCCGATCCTCCTGCAGTTTCAAACAGGAAGCGTTGCCGCAAAAAATCTCCGGTACGTGTGTCGACCGTGTTCATCCATTGCTCGGTCGACAGCAGTTCGGGGGCATCCTCCGAAGTCGCGGCGATTTCAGTATCGGCACCACGCGCAGCCTCGTTGTCGAACACCACGTCGTCGGCGCCTATGCCAGCTTCTTCGCCGGTGTCGGATTGTTCCCGGGTGGACTCGACATATTCGACGATGCGTCTGGACACAGGCAGGTTCTGCTGCGCGCCGGCATGATCTGGATCGATGTCGAGCGCGCGCTCAAATCCGCGGACGCCGTCGCGATAGCTTTGAGATTTGATATGCGCCATGCCTTCGATGAAGGCAGCCTCTGCAGTGTCCAGTCGGGACATTGCCTCTGCAGCGGGTTCATATTGACCGGACCGATACAGGGCCACGCCACGCAGGTACGGGTCTTCGAACAAATCTGCCGCTCGGGCGTATTCCTTGGCTTCGAAAGCGCGCCAACCCTGTTGATCCGGAGTCAGGAACCAGTCGATCCAACCTTCGGCGCTTGCGGAATTGGGTGTGCTGAGCATGGCGAAGGCAACAATGGCGGTCCAGCGGACAGCAAAGCCCCGGCGGAACCAGAACAACAAAAGGAATACGGCAGGCCACACGAAAATGGCGCCGCGATCCTGCCAGGGTTGAGTTCCGTCAGCAAGCTGGGCGCGGGCATATGCCGAGGCGAGCGCGGCTTCAATTTGGGTGATGTCACGGTTATCCGGCGTGACAGAGAACGCAGTCGCGGATGTCGGTACCTCAGGCAGCGATTGGGTGTCAGGACGTAGGAACAAAAAGGCCATAGCGGCGATGTTTTCCACGGATTCCAGCGTTGCTTTGTCTGCGGCGGGCAAGTCATCCAGAAGGAACAGGACACCCCCCGGGATGTCTTCCCGTTCCAGCATGGATTGGGCGAGGTCAAACGCCGCGCTGATGTCACGGCCGTCCCGTGGCATGACTTCCGGTAAGAGCCCTTCCAGATATGGCTGCATTACGCCGGGGTCTTCGGTCATCGGTACAACCACGTGCGCGGTGCCGGCATAGGCCACAAGTGACGTGCGTGCACCAGCGCGGAGTTGCAACAAGTCGGTCACTTTGTGTTTGGCGCGTTCAAGTCGCGAGGGCGCTATGTCTGTCTCTGTCATCGAAGGAGTGATCTGCATCACCACAACCAATGGCGCCGTCTGCGCGGCGAAAGGCTCTGGAATGCGGTTCCATGTGGGACCGCTGGCTCCAAGGACCAAAAGGCACAAAACGAGACAGATCAGGTCGATCGGGCGAAACCGGCGATCCTCGTCGCCTTTGACGGTCAAAGCCTCCATGAGGTGCGGCGCGATCAGGGCAACATCAGGTTTCGCACGGGTATCCTTGCGACGGTGCTGCCACCAGATCCAAGCGACAGGCAGAAGGGCGACCAGAACCCAGGGACGCAAGAGGTGAAAGGCCTCAAGGAAGATACCCCAGTTCATGTTGCGCCCTCCGTCGGGGCGGGTGACATGCGACGCGCCGAGGCTTGCAGGGCGAATGTCAGACCGAGACCTATCATGATTGCGGCCAGAAGCGGCCAGTGCATGAGGCTCTCCCGCTGGCGCCAACTCAGAGTCTCGACATCACGCGGGTTGAGAGCGTCGATTTGGTCGTAAATTTCCTCCAGAGCCTGCGCATCGCCGGCAAAATACGCCTGACCGCCGGTGCGTCGAGTCACATCCTTCAACACCGCCATATCCAAGCGGTTCTCGCCGGTGGCTTCAGGATCACCCACGCCGACGCCAAAAATCTGGACGCCTTTGTCGCGCGCGATTTCAGCAGCATTGATCGGGCTCATTGTGCTCGAGGTGTCGTTGCCATCGGACAGGATCACCATCAGGCGCTGGTCGATATCACTGGCTTCGAAAGTGTGGATCGCAAGCCCGATTGCATCACCCAAGGCGGTTTGCGGCCCGGCCATTCCGACTTCTGTGCGCTCGAGGAGATCGCGCACGGTCGTCAGGTCTTCGGTCAGGGGCGATTGCACATAAGCTTTTGTGCCAAAAACGATCAAGGCAACGCGATCGCCGTCGCGGCTTTGCACGAACTGGTCAACAACCTGCTGCACGGTCTGAAAGCGCTGTTGATTGGTGCCGTCTGGACCCGGAAAGTCGCGGGTGTCCATCGAACCGGAGATGTCTATGGCAAGGACAACGTCCCGCTTCGCCTTGGTGATTTCCTGCGGCGGACCAAGGCGTTCTGGTGCAGCCAAGGCCGCAACGGCCAACACCCAAATTGCAGCCCCTCCTATCAGCGCGACACGTCTGTGGCGGATGATGGCTGCGCCTTCGCGGGGCGTCACACCGGCTGCCTCCGCCAAAGACCGGAAGAACGGAAGGCGCAGGGCCGAGTCTTGTTGGCGGAATGCCGGAAGCAGCCAGCGAAGGATGATCGGGAGCGGAAGCAGAGCGAAGGCAAATGGGTGGGCCCAATCAATCATCACGCGTCTCCGGACTCGGTGGATGATGGGCAACCCAATGACGCGCTTGATGGTTGAGGTCAGGCGCTTGAATCGGGGATTTTGCGTAAGCTGCGGAAACGATCGCGGTTCCGGTATCTCCCACAAATTTTCCGCTTGTCCGGTTGAGAAAATCCAGCCATTCCGAGCCCGTCAGAGCAGCAACTTCGGCCCGTCCATAGGCGGCCAATGCAGTACGTTTTAGGATTGCAGACACAGCTGCGGGATCATTGCCGGCGGAGTTCAGGGCCTTGAGGGCCGCGCGGCGATAGGCGTTCGCCTTGTGACTGATCCAATATCGTCGGGCCAACCAAAATAGGCCGACCGCGATCAAGGCCGCCAGTATTGCCCAACCCGGTGTTTGAGGCGCCATGCTGACCGGAGCGGGGGTTGGCACTTCGGCTAACTGATTGATCAGGCCGACGAGGCTCTCGTTTTCGGTCGTTCCGCTCATTTCTGAGCCCGTCCCATCAAGCCCAACATCTGTGGCAGCGTGTCTTTGGCCGTAGTTAGAGGCAGTATCGAGACCTTCATGTGGTTTTGCCAGGCGAGGACGTCCGCGATGCGCCCACGGCTGAGATTGAGCAGGTCTTGGCGCACCGTCGCGTCATTGAGGTTCAATTCTGCCTGCAACGTGCCATCAGAAGCCGTAACACGTGCGTTGTCTGGCAGGTCGTCGGAGGACGGGTCAGTCACAAGGCCGAGGATCAAATCGTTGCGGCGTGAAATTCCACCCAAAAGGTGACGCGTGGCGTCGTTCACGGCGCTAAAGTCGCTGATGATTATGACAAGGTGATCGCGGGTGGCAATCTTTTGCACAGAACGAAGCACCTGATTGATGGTGGTCGGCTTCACTTCTGGTGCATTGGCGTGCAGCAACGCATTGGCATCCGCGACCCGAGAAAGGAACTGAGTCAGGCTCGCACGACTGCGTTTCGGTCGCACTTCTGCAATGTGCTGATCGCCGAACACGATACCGCCAACGCGATCCCCTTGATCGAGAATGCGAAAGGCCGCAATCGCCGCACACTCACCGGCGGTGACGGCCTTGGTGTTGTGTCGTGTGCCAAAAAACATGGACATACGCTGGTCCACAACAATCAGAGTCGGTCGGTCTCGTTCTTCGGTATAGACACGGACAAAAGGCGTGCCCGTACGGGCCGTGACTTTCCAGTCAATAGCGCGCACGTCATCACTTGGCAGGTATTCCCTCAGTTCTTCAAAATCGAGCCCGCGACCGCGAATGCGTGACGAATGGCGGCCATTCAGTGCTGATTTGGCAGGTTGTTTGGGCAAGAAAGAAATGGCGCGTGCCTGCGCTTCGAGCGCACGCAGTCCCGGTAATGTCAGGTGAACGCGTGGGTCCAGATCGGACGAGGCGGAGCCATGACCGATACCTGTGCGCGATATGGCAGCACGATCAGCCATCGCGCCTTACGGAAGGGCCACGACGGACAGCAGTTCCGCCACGACCTGATCGGCGGAGATGCCTTCGCCCTGTGCCTCGAAAGTCAGTCCGAGCCGATGCCGGAAAACGTCGGGCGCGATGGCGCGCACATCTTCAGGATCGACGTAATCCCGGCCCGCCATCCAAGCATGGGTGCGGGAACACCGGTCAAGCGCAAGAGAAGCGCGGGGGCTGCCACCGAGTTCGATCCAACGTGCAAGGTTTTCTGAAAAGTCAGCTGGCGTTCGTGTGGCCTGTACCAAAGTGGCCATGTAAGTTTCGATGGCCTCCGAGGTATGGAGAGCGGCAATTGCTCTACGGGCGTCGAAAACCGCCTCTTGCGGAATTGGCGCAAGCGTCTCTTTGGTTCCACCTTCATTCTTGGGTACATGCGCGGCTTGTTCTTCGCCGCGGACAAGGCGTATCACCTCGATCTCGTCCTCAAGCGGGGGGTAGGTGATATTCACGTGCATCAGGAAGCGGTCCATCTGCGCTTCGGGTAGCGGATAGGTGCCTTCCTGTTCCACGGGGTTCTGGGTTGCCATCACCATGAACAGCGGGTCCATCTTGTGGGTCGTACCGGCGACCGTCACCTGACGCTCTTCCATTGCTTCCAGAAGCGCGGCCTGCACTTTGGCCGGCGCGCGATTGATTTCGTCAGCCAGAACGATGTTTGCGAAGATAGGTCCGGGCTGGAACTTGAATTGTTCTCCGTCAGCGGCGCCGGCGACATACATTTCGGTGCCAGTCACGTCGGCAGGCAGCAGGTCCGGCGTAAATTGGATTCGCGAGTAGGCACACTCCATGTTCTTGGCCAGTGCCTTGACTGCGCGTGTCTTGGCCAGACCCGGAAGACCCTCCAGAAGCAAGTTGCCGTTTGCCAGCAACCCGATCAGCAGGCGGTCGATTACATCGCGCTGGCCAATGATGCTTTCGCCCATGCGGTCGCGCAGGCTATTGATCTGTTCCAATGGGGTCATTGGGATCTCCTTGAGGTCAGCGGGTCACTTCTGCGAGCGGTTCGCCATGCGCGCCGGACGGCAGTTTCGTACCGAGATAGGTGGCGATCGTGGCCGCGACATCGACGGTTTCCACGCGTCGCGTCACACGGGCAGGCTCGATGCCCGGGCCGGCGATGATGATCGGGACATGGGTGTCATAAGACCATGGAGAACCGTGGGCGCTGGCCACGGTCAGGCCATCAAAGTCGGCGATGAACCAGTGGGGATCAAACACGATATAAATGTCGCCGGACCGTTCGGGGTGAAAGTTCGCGCGGATCGCTTGCGAAATATAGTCGCTGTCGAGCTTGTCATTCCGCAGGCGCCAACTTGGAATGGCACGGGCGATGCCCTCGAGGCGGGTCAGTTCCTTGGACAAATCGTCCGCGACGGCCGCCACGTCCAGCCCGCGGGTCTCGATCGCGATGCGATCAAGGTACATGTACGGGTTGGAATAATTGCGCACCAGATCGCGTGCGCCACCCAATTTGGCCTGCAACCGTACTGAACCCGGAAGCATATCGGTGCGGTCAAACTCGAACGTGTCCGACTCGATGCCGAATTCGGCAAGATAAAGCGGATGGTCCGGCGCCCCGTGGTCGGCCGAAAGAACCACCAGCGTTTTGTCCAGCCCCACCGTAGCATCCACATGATCCAGAAAATCTGCCAGGGTGTCGTCGAGACGGCGTATGTTGTCTTCGGCTTCCAGAGAAGACGGGCCAAAAATGTGTCCGACGTAATCTGTGGAGCTGAAGCTCACCGACATGTAGTCGGTCACCTCGTCCCGCCCCACGGCTTCGGCGTCCATCAGTGTTTTGGCGAAGTCTGCGGTCAGAGCGTCACCGGCGGGGCTCAGGGTGAGGATCGTGGTATAGTACTTGCTGTCGGCGGGGCCAAAATCGTGTGGAAAGACGCGGCCATATCCCGGGAAATCGGTTTCCCACGGTTGGTCATCGCGGTCTCCGAACAGGTAGGTGTCGCGTTCGTCGCGCAGTGTCCACCACGTATTGGCATAGGCGCCGACCTTGCCGCTGCCATTCCAGTCTTCGACCCATTCGGGGTAATCCTCGCGGTAGAAAGTAGAGGTCACGAAACGGCCTTCGGACTTCGAAAACCAGTAAGCCTGACCGCTGTGACCGGCCATAGCAATTGCGCCGCGGTCCTTGATGGACACTCCAAAGACCTTTGAGCGGTCCCCGTAGAACATCTTGATTTCGTCCGAGATCGTGGAGACTTCGATGTTCCGGGGAGAACGGCCATCTGTCGTTGCGGCGCGCTGGGTCGGGTCAATTTCGTTTTCGGTATCGATGCCAGCTGCCCCAACCAGAGGGTAGTCCGCGTCCTGTACGTTGTAGAACTGTCCGCCACTCTGACGGTCATACCAAAGGTTTGCGACCATGCCGTGAATTGCGGGATCGGCGCCGGTCGAAAGCGTGGTGTGACCAACAATTGTTTCGTTGTTGGCGTGACGGTGATGCGCGTTGACGTAGGTGACGCCGGACTTTCTAAGGCGGTTAAATCCGCCATCTCCGAGTTCTGCCCCGAACCTTTCGATCAAGTCGCCGCGCAGTTGGTCCACCGTAATTTGCAGCACCAGTCTCGGCGCGTCCTGTGCTTGAAGGGGGAGGGGAGCAAGTGTGAGGGCGCAGCCCATCAAGGCCAAAAACGGCTTTGTCGTCACCATACCAAAAGTCCTGCGAAAAAAAGGCAGCGCGGCGCCAGAGAAACGAGCGCCGCGCAAATTTTCAGATCAGTCGCCGACGGCCTGAGTCATTTTGTCCATGACTTGTTCGAGGCTGAAGCTCGCGGCTTTCTGGCGCGGCGGGAACTCCTGGAAAGTGGCCAGGAACTGGCCAACATACTGCTGGGCCGGTACGAGGAAATACACGCGGTCGATCAGCCAGTCATAGTAGGTGTTTGACGTCTGATACGCGCGCTCGTAGGGGTCGCGACGCAGGTTGAAGATCAGAGGTACGCGCAGCGGAGTAAACGGCTCGATCCAGGCGCGAAGGGTTTTGTACTCCTTTTGCTCCATGAACAGCATTTTCCAGTCCTGGAAACGTAGAGCCGTAAGGTCGCCGTCATCCGAGAAGTAGAAAATCTCGTTGCGAGGTCCCTTGGCTTCTTCTCCAGTCAGGTGGGGCAGGAAGTTATAACCATCGAGGTGAACTTTGTACTCGCGACCGATGGCCTGAACACCACCTTCTTTCAGTTGTGCCTTGATGTCGGGGTTGCCTGCTGCGGCAAGATAGGTCGGCAACCAGTCCATGTGGTGCATGATCTCGTTGGACACGGAACCCGCTTCGATCTTACCGGGCCAGCGTACCATGGAAGGCACGCGCCAGCCGCCTTCCCAGTTAGTGTTTTTCTCACCAAAGAAGGGCGTGGCTGCCGCATCAGGCCATGTGTTGTAGTGCGGACCGTTATCCGTGGAATAGTGAACGATTGTGTTGTCTGCGATGCCGAGTTCATCCAGCAGGTCGAGCAGTTGGCCGACGTGCAGATCATGTTCGATCATGCCGGCGGTGTATTCATCCACTTTCTTGCCGACAATCTCGTTTGCCTGAGCGCGCATCTCGTCTTTGACGTGGGTGCGGAAGTGCATCCGTGTACCGTTCCACCAGACGTAGAAGGGTTTGCCTTGATCATTGGCGCGTTTGATGAAGTCGACCGCGGCAGCGATGGTTTCTTCATCAACGGTTTCCATACGCTTCTTGGTCAGCGGACCGGTGTCTTCGATTTCGCCATCAGCAGATGACTTGATCACACCGCGTGGGCCAAAGGTTTCGCGGAAGGTGCGGCCATCAGCCATAACAGCATCGCCGGGGTAGTCTTCGTTTTCCGGCTCTTCCTCGGCGTTGAGGTGATAGAGGTTGCCCAGAAACTCGTCAAAACCGTGGTTTGTCGGCAAGTGTTCGTCACGGTCACCTAGGTGGTTTTTGCCAAACTGACCGGTTACATAGCCTTCGGCCTTGAGCAGGCCGGCGATGGTTGGATCCTCTTCCTGCATGCCAAGTTCGGCACCGGGAAGGCCCACTTTCGACAGGCCGGTACGGAACACGGACTGGCCCATGATGTAAGAGGAACGACCTGCTGTGCAGGACTGTTCACCGTAGTAGTCGGTGAAGATCATGCCCTCGTTTGCGACCCGGTCGATGTTGGGCGTGCGATAGCCCATCATACCCATTGTGTAGGCAGAGATGTTGGAACGTCCGACATCGTCTCCCCAGATTACAAGAATGTTTGGCTTGTCCTGCGCCATGGCAGCTGAGGCAACAAACAGCGTGGCGGATGTTATCGCGCCCCCTATGCCTCTAAAAACACGTGAAAATTCAAACATGCGAAGTTTCCTCCAATAAACTACAGCCGCAGGGGCGAGCGAATAGGTTTGGTCCATAATCCGCGCTCCGAGCACAAAGCTGGGAGCTTGGACCACCGCGCCTTCAAGACTGCGCCCATAAATGCCACCGGTCAACGGTGGGTTTTCCGAAAGTCGTTTTATCTTAAGGGCTTTTCGGGTTCTCGATCCAGAAAACCGTCACAAATGCATACGAAAGACGTGTTTTCTAACCTATTGAACTTTCATGTCAGTTGAGTTGATCGACCAATTCAATGAGCGAAACAGTGCCGGGGTTCAGCTTGAGCGCGGTTTCGGCCATTTCACGTGCGCGGTCGCGCCCTTCAATTTGAGCGGTCATTCGAATCAAAGACTCCCAAGCCTGAGGCGTTTGCGGATTGATTCTGACGGCTTCGGTCAACGCGACCACCGCAGAGCGAATGTCGCCCGCGACCATGGCATAGCCGCCGAGCTGTAGGTGGGCTTCGGCAAAATCCAGTTGATTTCTTATCATACCCCCCAGTTCGGAATAGGCCTGCCGTGTGGCTGCCCGCAGTTCGTCGGTGATACGGTTGGGAGGCTGGCTCAGAATCGCTCGCGCGGCGGCAATGCGCACGGCTCGGGTTTCGTCATTCAGCCCTCTTAAAAGGTAGGGCGTTGTGACCAGTGGAGATCGTTGTTTAAGCGCGTCCAATGCACCAACACGGATTTGTGGATCCGGATTGTCGAGAAATGCGCCGAGCGCATCGATTTCGAGACTTGCCGCGCCGGGACCGAGCAACCAGAGAGCCGTGGCCCGGATAAGGCCAGGTGTGGCTTCGTTTTGCGCCAGTGTGAACAAGTCGGTTGAGGCGGCAACGGGGTTCAGCCGGCCGGCTTCCAGAATTTCGCCGTAGTGTTTCTGGGTCCACTGTCCTTGCGGGAACCATTGTGTGATTTGATCCGCGGCCCAGCGGGCAGGCTTGTCATCGTGGCAGGCAGTGCACGCATTGGGCGTGCCGATCTTGCCAGTCAGATCGGGACGGGGAACGCGGAAACTGTGATCGCGTCTCGGGTCGGTGCCCATGTAAACCCGATCTGTCATGTGGCAGTTCACGCACTGCGCGCCAGATGTCCCTTCTTCATGATGGGTGTGGTCGGGGCTGTCATATGTCGCAAGCGGCAATGTTGGGAATTCAGGGTTGCCTGCAGGGGAATGACACTGGGTACAGAGCGCGTTGTCATCTGCCAAAGTCTCGGCACTGTGCGGCGTGTGACAGTTGGCGCAAGTTACACCCTTCTGATGCATCTTGGATTGCAGGAAAGAGCCATAAACGTAAACTTCATCGAGGATCTGACCGTCCGGGTGGTATAGGCCGGGGCGCAACATTGCGAGGTTATAGGCGTCAGCAAAGCGTGTTCCGGGCAGCGGGTTGCCGTTGCCGAAGGCCTCGCGTCGGGAATGGCAGCCGGCACATTGCTCCATTGCGCTTTTCGGATCCGCCATCTGCGCGGTAAAACCATAGTCATCGACAGAAATCGCCCAATCGATCGTGCCGCCATTTTGCAGCGTCAGGTGGGCCTCTCCAGGACCATGGCAGGCTTCGCAACCCACGCCGATTTCGACCTGAGTTGACCGGTATGATTTGTTGCGGAAGTCATAGTTCTTCTCAAACCCCGTGGCGTGGCATTCGGCGCAACGTGCGTTCCAGTTCTTGTAAGCGCCACTCCAATGGAATGCGTCCTGTGGCGGCAAATCCTGCTCGGGATACAAGTGGTACCAGCGCTGGGCATCGACATCCCAAACCACGTCAAAACTTTGCAGGCGGCCTTCCTCGGTTTCGAGAATGAGGTGTTGAAGTGGATAGGTGCCACCCACCGAATGCAAGTCGTAGACGGCTTCGCTCCCGTCTTCTTCGACAACAGATATTCGGCGAGTGCCTTCTATTGTGTCGAACGTGGCGCGCATCCCCTTATGCTCGAATATCTCGCCTTCGAATGCGCCCTGAAGGACGGTCTCATCCGGCCTGCGCCACGCCTCTCCGTGATGGGAGGTTTTCCATGCGTCATACGCTTCCGAATGGCAATCCGCGCAGGTTTCGGAACCCACGTAGGCGGGTATGCGACCTTCCTGCGCAAAAAGGAATGGGGGAACAAGAAGCGCGAAACACAGGGCGGTCAGTCGCACCAGTCGATGTGGAACTCTCACGTCTTGCTCACCTCACTTGCTGCCCTGAAAACGGACGTCTACGCGATACTACCTTGTCGAGTTTGGTGCGCGGATGCCAGACAATTCCCCGTCAGCCTGAAGGTATCCCTTTGATAGTAAGTGGAAAACCCTTTGTTTTGTGGGTGAAAAAACGTTGGGTCACGTGATGCCTATAAAAACTGGACGCGCGCGTGCGGGCCCTGCTTCTATGAGAGGACATAGAAAAAGCGTGTCCGGACGTTTGGGAGGACATCTGGTGCGGCTCTGGGGAGGGACTGTTTTGAGCTATGATTTTGTGATTGTTGGCGGGGGGTCTGCCGGTGCGACTATTGCGGCGCGGTTGAGCGAGAATCCGGCAACGAAAGTGTGTTTGCTGGAAGCTGGCGGCAAAGGTGACGGTATTTTGGTTCGCGCGCCAATGGGTGTGATCGCGATGTTGCCCGGACACGGCAAGATCAACAACTGGGCTTTTGAAACGGTGCCCCAAAAGGGACTGAAAGGCCGCAAGGGTTATCAACCGAGGGGAAAGGCGCTGGGCGGGTCAAGCGCGATAAACGCCATGCTATATGTGCGGGGGCAGAGGGAGGATTATGACGGCTGGTCCGATCTCGGGTGTGCCGGCTGGAGTTGGGACGAGGTGCTGCCGTACTTTAAAAAGGCAGAAAACAACATCAATGGCGGGGACGAATTTCACGGGGATTCCGGTCCGTTGCAAGTCTCGAACGCGAAAGCGCCGCGGCCAATTTCACGGGCCTTCGTCGAGGCAAATGGCGAGATGCAAATTCGTGAGACGGCAGATTTTAACGACGGCGACAACGAGGGCGCGGGTATCTATCAGTGCACCCAGTTTCATGCGCAGGAGAAGAACGGGGAGCGTTGTTCAGCCGCTGCGGGGTATTTGCATCCGGTGATGGATGACCGCCCCAATTTGACCGTGATCACAGGAGCGCACGCGACAAAAATCCTGCTGGAGGGCAAGCGCGCCGTCGGGGTGGCCTATCGCCAAGGCCGAAAGGATCATGAGGTGCGAGCTGACAAGGAGGTGATCCTGTGTGGTGGCGCATTTCAAAGTCCTCAGCTTCTGCAACTCTCCGGCATTGGAAGGGCCGAAGATATCACGCCGCATGGTATTGAATTGCAACATGAATTGGATGGCGTCGGGCAAAACCTTCAGGACCACATCGACTTTATTCTCGCCTACAAAACCAAGGATACCGACAATATCGGTATCGGCTTGCGGGCCACGGCCAAGCTGACCAGCGAAATCTTCAAGTGGCGCAAAGACGGCAACTCGATGATTGCTTCCACGATTGCCGAAGCCGGTTCGTTCTTCAAAACCGACAGTGGCCTCGACCGGCCTGACGTGCAAACGCATTTCGTGATTTCGATTGTCGATGACCACGCGCGCAAGCTTCATCTCGGTCACGGGTACTCGTGCCATATTTGCGTGTTGCGCCCCTACTCTCGTGGCGAGGTGACGCTCAACTCCGCAGATCCGCTGGCGCCGCCAAAAATCGATCCGAATTTCTTTGCGGATGACCGCGACATGCAGACCATGATCAAAGGCGCAAAGATGACCCGGGCTGTGATGGAGGCGCCGGCGATGAAGGGGTACAAACACAAGGAGTTGTTTGGTCTGCACGACAACATGACAGACGCGGAGTGGGAAGATCACATCCGGTCAAGGGCCGATACGGTTTATCACCCCGTTGGAACCTGCAAGATGGGCGTCGACGAGATGGCGGTGGTTGACCCTGAGCTCAAGGTACGTGGCATGGAAGGGCTGAGGGTGGCGGATGCCTCAGTCATGCCGACACTTGTAAGTGGCAACACGAACGCGCCAACGATCATGATTGGCGAAAAATGTGCGGACATGGTGAAGGCTGAACACGCCTGATCCGGCAGTCTGTAAAACGTCGGTATCGCGTCGGTCAAACGTCAGTCCAGGCGCGGCGCGGTACTGGCAGTGTCCCAGGGACGGTGCGCGGGTTCCCGATTCTGTTCTTTGGCCCGAATGGTGGCGTCGTGCGTGCGCAGCATCTTTACGATATTGTCGAAGGCGCGCCGCACCGCGCGGGTGGAGTATTTCAGGTTTGTGCAGAAGGCGTAGTAACTGACCTCCAGAATCGTGTTGTTAAACAGCGGCACCAATTGACCGGTTTCCAGTTCATATTCGCAAAGCACCGGATCGGCGAGGATGGCGCCGCGCCCGCGCACCGCCGCGTTGATCGTCATTGAAAAGTCGTCGTAGTAGGTGTTTGCGCATCCTGCGCTTGTCGAACCGGCATATTCCACAAGCCATGAGTTCCAGCTGTCGCGGTCAGCACCGTGCAAAAGTGGCAGGCGCCTCAGGTCAAGCGGTCGGTTGGGGCGGTCATACCGTTCCAACAAAGAGGGTGCACAGGCAGGAAACCCATGTACATCCAACAGGTGTTCACGGTGCACATTTCGCCAGTTGTCGTGCTTTGAGTGTGTAATCACGATGTCAGCGGTTTCCGGAAACGCAGAGCCGCTGATCGTGGCGGTTTTGACGTCCAGCGTTACGCCACTATCTGCGGAACGGGCGACGTCTCCGAGGGGCATAAGAACTTTGGAGAAGAAGGCAGGATCGGAGTGCAGGGTAAGGTGATCGCCGGGACCCCGTCGTAGAAGCAGTTCTGTCGTGTCCTGCATCAGGTCGAGCGCCTGAGTGTACCCGCTAAGGAGTTCCTGCCCCGCCGAATTCAGGTAAAGCCGACCTTTGACACGCGAGAACAATTCCTGTTCGAACCATTCCTCCAGATGTTTGAGCTGTTGACTGACTGCGCTATGCGTGACGTTGAGCTCATCCGCAGCCCGCCCGAGATGTTCGTGCCGGGCGACGGCCTCGAATGCACGAATGGCATTCAGTGGTGGCATGTTTCTGTGCATTGCGGCGCGCTCGTCGTGCATTTTGCTACGGTTTGCACAGACTTACAGGACGAGCGGGCAGAGTCCAGTTTGACCGGATGAGGTGGGCCAATTTCAGCCGGACGATGTTTTCTCAACCGGAGCCGGCGCGACCATGCGCCGTACAAAAACTTCGATCAGGATGACGGAGCCAATAATACCGATGATGGTTGGGGCACTTTCCTCAAGGTTGATGCGCCCGTCCATGATATCGGGGAAAACGAAGACCAAACAAGAAACAGCCAGAACAAATGCCTGCATTAAGGCCACGGTCCAAACACCAACCTTGCCGCCGGGGACACGGAAGGGGCGCGGTGCATCCGGATGGGTGTCCCGAAGCCGCACAAAGCTCGCGATCATAAAAAAGTACGTCACAAAAAGCAGGAAGCTTGCAAAGGCAAACAGGCTCCAGAAAAGCTCGTCGGCGCTGGCGGACATGAAGGTGTAGAGCAAGAGGGCCACGGTTGCGACGATGCCGGTCATGACATTGGCACCCACAGGGCTTCCCGCGGCGTTGCGCTTGCCAAAAATGGCAGGCATTTCGTTTGCGTCGGCACCTTCCGCAGCTGCGCGGGACGATGCCATGAGCCACGGCACGATGTAGGTTACCAACGCAGCGATCGCCACAAGTGACATGATGACGGTCAAGGCACGACCGGCGGCGGAGTCGCCGAACAAGATCGCGAAAGTCTGTGTGATGCCGCCCACGAGGCTAAGTTCACTGGTAGGCAGCGCCACCATCATCGCCGCAATTGCAAGGCTGTAGAGCACCAGAATGATGCTCAGGGCAATAAACAGGCCCAGCGGGATGTTCCGGCGCGGGTTTTTGAGGGCGCCGCCCATGCAGGCGACGGTTTCGGCGCCGACGATCAGGTAGACCAGCGTAGGTGCGTAGCGGAAACCTTCATCGAAGCGGGGCTGGATCGATTCCCACGTGATGATGTTTGCGGGACCGTTGGTGCTGACAAAACTGATGCCGCCGAGAACCAGCGCCAGAAGAACGATGACCTTAGAGGCGCCACCGATGAAGTTCACAAGGTTGCCTTTTGCGGCAGGCGCGTTGCAAATGAATACGGTGAACCAGACCATCGCGATGGCGAGGCCGGTTTGTACCCAGACCGGGGCGTCGGGAAAAAACAGTAGTGAAAGGATGCCTGAGGCGATCAGATAAACTGCGGGCATCCAGAACGGAACGTTGATCCAATAGAACCATCCGACCCGAGCGGCATGACGCGCGCCGAGCGATTTGTGTGCCCAATCGTAGATAGCGCCGTCAGAGGGAAAGGCAGTGCCGAGCTCTGAGTTCATCAACAGGTTCGGGATGAGGAAAACGACAATCACAACCGCCCACCAACCGAAAACAGAGGGGCCGACAGCGGCGGTGGCGGCGAGGCCGTCAAAACCGATCATGCCAGAAAAAACGAAGAAAATTATGCCCAAAAGGCCGATCTTCTTAGCGGGGGCGCTGTCCATAAGTATCCTTGTCTGCGGGAGAAATGCGCATTGGCAAAGCCGCAAATTAATAGGCCGATAGTTGGCCCACTATCTTTGATATGAGACAAATTCAAAAGCAAAATGCCGGGCCATGGCCCGGCATTTCATGTTTTCCGTATTTAAACGGCGGGAACCTGCTGCGTGATGCAGTGGACGTTGCCTCCGCCCAGAAGAATTTCGCGGGCCTGAACGCCGACGATTTCGTGATCCGGGAAGGCTTCCTGAAGAACCTTACGGGCGTTGTCATCGTGCTTCTCGTCAAGGAGTGGCAGAATGATACGGCCGTTTGTGACAAGGAAGTTGGCGTAAGAGCCGGCCATCCGTTCACCTTCTTCACGCTCCATGCCGTCAGACATGTCGATGCCGGCAGCCTCTTCTGCTGTGAAATACAGCGGGCCAGGGATCGTCACCTTGAAGATTTCCAGCGTGCGGCCCTTGGCGTCTGTCACGTTGCGCAGGAAGTCATAGGCGCGCTGCGAGATCTCGTACTGGGGATCGTCTTTGTCTTCGGTCCAGGACAGGATGATTTTGCCAGGGCCCGCGACGTGGATCAGGTTGTCGATGTGGCCGTTGGTTTCATCGTTGTAGAGACCGTCAGGCAACCAGATGACCTTTTCCATGCCGAGGTGATCCTTGAGCGCCTGCTCGATCTCTTCCTTGGTCATGTCGGGGTTACGGGAAGGGTGCAGGAGGCATTCTTCGTTGGTGTAGAGTGTGCCGTCGCCATCGGTGTGGATCGAGCCGCCCTCGAGAACGAAGCCAGCCTTGTAGCTGTCATCGCGGTGGATGTCACAGATTTTGCCTGCAACTTCGTTGTCGCGGTGCCATGGCCAGTACAGGCCATCTACAAATCCGCCCCAAGCGTTGAATTCCCATTGAACGCCACGACGTTCGCCTTTGCCGTTGACCACATAGGTCGGGCCGATATCGCGCATCCAGCTGTCGTTGGTGGACATTTCCACAACGCGGATGTTTTCAGGCAGGCGAGAGCGTGCGTTGTCATATTGTTCGGCAGAGACAGCCATGGTGACAGGGGTCACTTCGGAAATGGCTTTGGCGACTTCGACGAAGCAGCGTTGCGCTGGTTTGCCGCCGTCACGCCAGTTGTCAGTGCGTTCGGGCCAGGCCATCCAGATTTCCGCGTGCGGTGTGTGTTCGCCGGGCATGTAGAAGCCGTCGGAGGCGGGGAGGGTTGTATGAACTTTGCTCATTTCAAGGTTCCTAGATGTCTGGGGAGTTAGGTAAGGTTGGCGGCGTCCGCCGCCAACCCCAGTGAGATATTATTCGGCTGCGGTGCCCAGTTTTGCCATCCGCTTTTCGGCGCCTGCGAGCAGATACTCGCCGATACCGATGGTTGCGAACAGACCGATGGCAACAGGGATCGTGTATGCCCAGTCAATCACGCCGGAGAAGATTTCCGGGAAGATGAAGAGCAGAACGGCCTGGCCAACGAAGAGCAAGCAAACGGCTGCAATGAAGTACTGCATGCCCATGCCACCGGGGACCTTGAAGGGGCGTGGGGTGGCCGCATCATGCTTGCGCAGGGTGATGTGCGCGGGGAACATGAAGAGGTAAGGCAGCAGGAAGATGCAGCTCGAGAAGGCAAAGACAGTCCAGAACAGCTCGTCGCCGGTTGCAGTGCCCAGCATGGTCAGGGCGAAGCCGTAGATCACGATGACGGCGGTGGAGACAACACCAGTGATGTTGTTGGCGCCAACCGGAGTACCGTGGGTCGGGTCTTCTTTAGCAACCAGGGCAGGCAGTTCGCCGGTTTGCGCGGCTTCCATAGCGGCACGGGATGCACCCATGGTCCAGGTCACCATGTTCGAAACAAAGGTGAAGAGGGCCAGTGTGCCTACTGTGTAGACCATGAAGTTGCCGAATGCGCCGGTGCCGAACAGTTTCTGCAGGGTGGCGATCAGGCCAGCAACCAGACCGATTTCTTCAACAGGCATCGCCATCAGGATACCGATGGTGCCGAAGATGTAGAGGCCGGTTACGAGTGCTGCGGACAGGAAGATCGACGCCGGGATGTCCCGTTTTGCGTTTTTGATCTCTTTGCCCATGGTTGCAATCAGTTCGAAGCCAAGCAGGTTGAAAACGATCACGGGCAGGAAGCCGAGTGCCGAGTCAAAGCTTGGAACCATTGCGGTCATTGAGAACTCGTTGGCGACACCGTTTTTGGCTGCGTAGACGAAACCACCGACGCCCAGAACGGCGATCACAATGATCTTGGCTGCAGCACCCGCGTTCACAACCCAAACGCCTGCATCAACAGATTTGTTGCAGATCCAGATGGTGATCCAGGTCAGCACGACACAGATCGCGATCTGCGGCCAGAGACCGAGGTCGGGCATGAACATCTCGGCAAACATACCGGCGAACATGATGTAGACTGCCGGCATCCAGAGCGCGACGTTGATCCAGTAGAACCAGGTGGTCCGGACGGCCCAGCGAGAGCCGTAAGCACGTTTCACCCAGTCATAGATCCCGCCTTCGCCGGGATAAGCGGTGCCGAGTTCGATGGAGACGAGGCCGTAGGGAATAACGAACAATACGAGGGTGATGAGCCACCAGGTGATAGCGGATGGCCCGAGCGAAGCAGAGGCGGTGAGCGTGTCAATGACAAGCACGGCGCTGACACTGAAGAGTGTCAGGCTCATAAGCCCCATTTTGCCAGTGGATTCTTCCGACATTTTTCTGACTTTCGTTTGAGTAAAATCGCCGTTAGGCGGGGTGAGATCCCGAGGCATCAGGGTGAGGAGGAATGCCTCGGGAAATGGGGGTGCTTAGACCAGTTCGGTCTCTTTGCAGCGGCTGGTAACCGTGGTGCCGGCCTTGCCTTCAAGCATTTCGATGGCGTCTTCCAGGTTGCCGATGCAGGAGACACCGCCGGTGGAGCGTGCGAATTCGACTGCAGCTTCGACTTTCGGACCCATGGAGCCATCAGGGAATTCGAAGGCACCGAATGCGTTCGGGGATACCTTGCGGATGGCTTTCTGATCTTCGGTTCCCCAGTCGAGGTAAACCGCGTCAACGTCGGTCAGGATCATCAGCGCGTCTGCACCGACTTCGCGGGCGAGAAGGGCTGCTGCGCGATCCTTGTCGATCACGGCTTCAACGCCGTGCAGGCCGCCGTCTTCACCGTATGCGGTCGGGATACCGCCGCCGCCGGCACAGATCACAACGGTCTCGTTTTCGATCAGGGTCTTGATGACATCTACTTCAAAGATGCGCTGTGGAAGCGGGGAGGCGACCACGCGGCGGAAGTATTCGCCATCTGCCTTGAAGACGTAGCCTTTTTCCTCGGCCAGACGCTCGGAGGTCTCTTTGTCGTAGACGGGGCCGATGAACTTGGTCGGGTTCTGGAAGGCCGGGTCGCGCGGGTCGACTTCGATCTGGGTCAGAAGGGTTGCGAATTTCTTGTCGGTCAACAGGTTGCCGACTTGCTGTTCGAGCATATAGCCGATCTGGCCAACGGATTCTGCGCCGAGTACGTCAAGCGGATAGGGGTCGACGCCTTCGTATGCGGAGGCTTGAAGAGCGAGCAGGCCGACTTGCGGGCCATTGCCGTGCGCGATGACGACTTCGTTGTTTTCTGCAAGTTTTGCCAACGATTTTGCGGCCTTGCGGATGTTCTCCATCTGGTTCTCAGCAGTCATGTCCTGACCGCGTTGGAGAAGGGCGTTGCCGCCAAGTGCTACCACAATTCTCATGTTGCGTTCCTTCCTGAAGCGGGGGGGAGAGAGAAGGGGGAAAGGGGGGGAGTTCCCGTGGCGCGAGGGATGCGCCACGGGGTCTTTAGAAAGATCAGATGTTTGCGAGGAAACCGGAGATCTTGTCTTCGTGTGCTTTGACCACTTCGGCCGAAGGTTTCGGCATGTCTTTGTGGGTGAAGTACACCAGCAGAGCCATTTGCGCGGTCAGGCGGTTTTCTGCTTCGTCCATGATCACGGAGCGGTCGCCGTCCATGACTTCGCGGGTGGTTTCGCGCTGGTCGTTTGCAGGCAGGCAGTGCATGAACATGGCTTGCGGGCCGGCGATGTCCATCAGGCGCTGGTCAACAACGTACTCAGGCATGAAGGTTGCCAGACGCTCTTCTTTTTCGGCTTCCTGACCGAACCAGTAGAAGCTGTCTGCTACCAGAATGTCGAAGCCTTTGACTGCGTTGATGTCTTCGGTCATCACGAAGGAGCCGCCATACTCTTTGCAGTTGTCTTCGATCATGCCGACGACTTCGGCGTTCATGTGGTATTTCTTCGGACCAACGTGCGCGTATTCAATGCCGAACTTGGTGCAGATCATGGCAAGTTCGTTGGAAACGTTGGTTGCGTCACCGACAAAGGCAACCTTCAGATCATCGATCTTTTTGCCTTCGGGCAGGTGCTCGATCATGGTGAAGATGTCAGCCATCATCTGGGTTGGGTGCAGCCAATCGCACAGGCCGTTGATGACAGGAACCGAAGCGCCTTTTGCCAGGCCGGCAACGGTGGAGTGTACGTCAACACGCGCCATGATCACGTCGACCATGCGGGACAGAACCTTGCCGGTGTCTTCCAGAGATTCTTTGGAGCCCAGGTGGATGTCATTGGGGGACAGGAACTGAGCATGACCGCCAAGGATGGTGGCTGCGGCTTCGAAGGAAACACGGGTCCGGGTGGACGGCTGTTCGAAGATCATGCCAACAGTTTTGCCTTTGAAGAGCTGAGGCACGGCGTTGTCGCGGCGTGCGTCTTTCAGCATTTTCATCAGGTCGAGGATTTCCTGCAGTTCTGCGCGGGTGAAGTCCTGGGTTTTCAGGAAGTGGCGCAGGTTCGGTTTTTCGAGATTGGTTGCGGTGGAAGAGGGGAGTTTCATGGCGTTCTGTTCCATTCTCAAAGTTAAGATCTGACGGGTCCATTGCCCGCCTTTCAGTGAGGATCGAGGTCGTTTTCCGAGTTGGATGTTTCGGCCTCTCCTTCGCCAACCTGATTTAGTAACGTTGGCGGGATGGTGAAATTTCGAAATTCTGACCACCTTGTAAGTTTTTCTAAATGGACAGAATTCCGTCGTGAAATGCCCGCGCAAATCAGATCGCACGAGTAATTTATTCAATATTTTCAGTCCTATGGGTATTTAGCTCGGTGGCTGAAATTGCAGGCTGCCAGAGCACGTTGCCAGGTTAAGCGCGATTCTGGCCGAATTCAAAGTCACTTTGGCGGGATCGTACAAAGGAAATCTAACGCGCGGTTTGAGTCTTTGCGCGCGTTTGGTTCGGTTTGTTTGCGATGCGAAGGGCGTTGCTTCAAATCTTAACGGTTTAGGTGGCGTGGGGATGCAGCGCCATGTCGTCGGTCGGGGCTACAAAAGGCTGAATCGCCGTTGTGAACGCGTTGATGAAATCAAGAACCACCGGCGCGCTTGCACCTGTCGCCGGACGGAGAATCGACAAGCGATGGGTAATTCCCGGCTCAAAGGGGCGAATAACGATACCGGTGTCGCGGTATTCCTCGGCATCCAATTCGCTGACGATCGAAGCGCCCATGCCCTCCGAGACCAGTGTGCAGGCGGTGGTGAACTGCCGGACTTCGATCAGGCTGTTGAGAGGGGTTTTGGCGTCAGAAAAGGCCTTGGCCACATGATAGAAGAACCGGCTGTCTCGGCGGGTATGGATGATTTTCTCGTCTGCCAGATCTTGAGGTGTGATCACCGGTTTTGCACGAAGAGGATGACCGGGAGGGAGAACGCACATCGTTCGAATATAGAGGTCCTCGCTGTCGGTTGCCGGGTGGCCGATGAAACCGTCGGTGATGGCACAGTCATACTGTTCTCCGATGATCCATTCGAGGATGCGCTCGGGCCGGTCCGGTTCCAGCGTAACCGTCACACCGGGCCTGTCGCGCAGAAAGTCTGCAAGAACCCTCGGCAGAAACGATGTCGCAAATCCGGGTAAGCAGGCGATGCGTATGTGGCCGCCTTTGCGTTCGGTGATATCGCGATGCAGATCGTCGAGATGATCAAGACCGTCCAGCACCCGTTTAACCTCGCTCAAGAGATATTGGGCGTCGCTGGTGGGGACCAGCACCCCGTTGCGTCGGTGAAAAAGATCGAAGCCAACTTCACGTGCGAAATCCGCCATCAGGCGACTCACAGCGGGCTGTGACACGCCAAGAGTAGATGCAGCTTTTGTGACACTGCCGCTGTCGGAAACAGCTCGGAAAGCTTCGAGCTGCCGGATTTTGAATGGCATGACCCCACCCCAGCCTGAGTTTTTGTTGCCCTTGGGATGCCTCAGGTCGAACATAACATCAAGTTATATCGGCGTCGCAAAAGGTTCACTTGAATTATTTCCGGCTTCCCCAAATTCTCCGGCCGCAGAAACCATTCATCTCCAGGGAGAGAAAAATGACCCTTTCGAAAGCCCTTCTTGCCAGCGCGGCGTTTGGCATGGTCGCGGGCGCAGCGGCTGCTCAGACCGAAGTTCACTGGTGGCACGCCATGGGCGGCACCAACGGCGAGCGCGTCGAAAAGATGGCGAACGACTTCAACGCCAGCCAGTCGGAATTCAAGATCATTCCGACCTACAAAGGCAACTACACCGAAACCATGACCGCTGCAGTTGCGGCGTTCCGTGCGAAAGAGCACCCGCATCTGGTTCAGGTTTTCGAAGTTGGCACAGCAACCATGATGGCCGCCAAAGGCGCGGTTTATCCGATTGAGCAGATGATGAACGATGCGGGCGAGGCATTTGACCGCGACGCATTCCTGCCGGCTGTGATCTCCTACTATCAGACACCGGAAGGCGAACTGCTCTCGATGCCGTTCAACAGCTCCACCCCGGTGATGTGGTACAACGCTGATGCTCTGGCAGAAGCCGGTGTTGACGTGCCGAAAACCTGGGACGACGTGATGATGGCGTCCGAAAAACTCGGCGCCAACGGCATGGACTGCGGTTTCTCATTTGGCTGGCAGAGCTGGGTCATGGTTGAGAACTTCTCCGCATGGCACGATCTGCCGATGGGTACCAAAGAGAACGGCTACGCCGGTTTTGATACCGAATTCACCTTCAACAACGACAAGGTCGCGGCACGCCTGCAGACCATCGCCGACAGCAGCGCCAGCAAAGCGTTTAAATACGGCGGTCGCCGCGGTGACTCCCTGCCGATGTTCACCAACGGTGAGTGCGCAATGTGGATGAATTCCTCCGCATACTACGGTTCGATCAAGACACAGGCGAAGTTCAACTACGGCCAGACCATGCTGCCGCTGGACGCTTCGATCGCCGAAGCGCCGCAGAACTCGATCATCGGCGGCGCGACCCTTTGGGCGCTGACCGGCCACGAAAGCGAAGAATACAAGGGTCTGGCACAGTTCATGACCTATCTTTCCTCGCCGGAAGTTCAGGCATGGTGGCATCAGGAAACTGGTTATGTGCCGATCACAACTGCTGCGTACGAACTGTCCAAAGAGCAGGGTTTCTATGACAGCAACCCCGGCACCGACACCGCGATCCAGCAGTTGAGCCTGAACACACCGACGGCAAACTCCCGCGGCATCCGTTTCGGCAACTTCGTGCAGATCCGCGACATCATCAACGAAGAGCTGGAAGCTCTTTGGGCCGGTGACAAGACTGCAACCGAGGCGCTCGACGCTGCGGCCGAACGAGGCAATGCGCTGCTGCGCAAATTTGAACGCGCTGCGATGTAACTCCCGCAACGCGGCATCTGGCCCCGGCGTTTTGCGCCGGGGCCTCTCTTTTTGACTGACCCGGCTGACCCATGCTCAAGCGCGTGCATTTTCCTTCTTCGCCACTGCCCTATCTGTTGGTGGCGCCGCAAATCATCATCACGGTGATTTTCTTTCTCTGGCCTGCCAGTCAGGCTGTTTACCAGTCTTTCCTGATCGAAGACGCCTTCGGGCTGTCGACGGAGTTTGTCTGGTTCGAGAACTTTCAGGTTCTTTTGCAAGACCCTCTTTATCTGGATGCTTTCGGCCGGACGATTTTTTTCTCGGTGTCTGTCGCGGTCCTTTCGATGGGGTCAGCGTTGATCCTTGCGGCTTTTGCGGATCGCATTGTGCGCGGTGCCACAGCATATCGCACGCTGTTGATCTGGCCCTATGCGATTGCGCCGGTTCTGGCAGGTGCATTGTGGGTCTTTATGTTCAACCCGACAGTCGGCATTTTCCCATTTGTTCTGGACATGGTGGGCTATGAGTGGAACCACTATCTGAACGGATCGCAAGCGATGCTGTTGGTGGTGGTTGCCGCTGCTTGGAAGCAGATCGCCTATAACTTTCTGTTCTATCTTGCTGCGATGCAGTCCATTCCACGATCCGTGATCGAGGCGGCGGCGATTGACGGTGCAGGGCCTGTGCGCCGGTTTTTTGATGTGATCTTTCCGTTGATTTCACCAACAACGTTCTTCCTGTTGGTGATCAACGCAGTCTATGCCTTTTTCGACACCTTCGGCATCATCCATGCCGTGACGCAGGGGGGGCCTGCGAACAGTACCACCATTCTTGTCTACAAGGTTTTCAACGACGGCTTCGTCGGGCTGGATCTTGGCGGATCCGCGGCCCAATCCGTGATCCTTATGGTTCTCGTTATCGCCATGACCGTCGTCCAGTTCCGCTATGTCGAACGAAAGGTGGAATACTGATGGTCGAGCATCGCCCCTATTTGACGATCCTGTCACACATTATCCTCATTGCTGGCGTGGCAATCATTGCACTGCCGATCTGGATCACATTTGTGGCCGCTACACATGATGCTGTGCGAATGACCCAAGCGCCGATTCCGCTTTGGCCGGGGGATCAGTTCTGGCCCAATTTGAACCGCACGTTGTTTGGGGTTGTTCAGCCAGGTAGCGAAGGCGCTGCTGTCTGGCGGATGTTGCTGAACTCGCTGGCGATGGCGCTGATGATTGCCTTTGGCAAGATTGCGATTTCGCTCTTGTCGGCTTTTGCGATTGTCTACTTCCGCTTTCCTTTCCGCATGGGCTTTTTCTGGATGATTTTCATCACGCTCATGCTGCCGGTCGAAGTGCGCATTCTCCCGACTTTTGAAGTGGTGGCCAACCTCGGAATGCTGAACAGCTATTGGGGGCTGACCGTGCCGCTGATTGCTTCGGCGACTGCAACTTTCATGTTCCGTCAGGTGTTCCTGACCATTCCGGATGAAATGTTGGAAAGTGCACGGATCGACGGAGCCGGACCGCTGCGGTTTTTCTGGGACATCCTGATTCCCCTGAGCCGGACAAATATCGCAGCGCTCTTTGTGATCCTCTTTATCTATGGCTGGAACCAGTATCTCTGGCCTCTTCTCATCACGACCGACACCTCGATGACCACCATTGTCATGAGCATCAAGCAGATGCTTGAGGCCGCTGAGCAGACGCTTGAGTGGAACATCATCATGATGACCGCCCTGCTGGCGATGGTCCCGCCGGTGTTCGTAGTGATCGCAATGCAAAAGCTCTTTGTGCAAGGGCTGACCGAGACCGACAAATAGGCAAGACGCAGATGGCATCCATTACTCTAAAAGACCTCGTGAAGACTTATGCCCAGACCGAGGTTCTGCATCACATAGATGGCGAAATCCGAGATGGCGAACTGATCGTGATCGTTGGGCCGTCGGGATGTGGCAAGTCCACGCTGTTGCGCATGGTGGCGGGTCTGGAAAGCGTTACCGGTGGCGAAATCTCGATTGGCGATCGGGTTGTGAACGATCTGGAACCAGCTGATAGGGACATCGCGATGGTGTTCCAAAACTATGCGCTGTACCCACACATGAGCGTCCGGGAAAATATGGCGTACGGTTTGAAAATCCGGAAAATAGGCAAGGCTGAAATCGCGCGCCGGGTCGAGGAAGCCGCCGACATTCTGGAGATCAAACCCTACCTGGAGCGCAAGCCGCGCCAGCTTTCGGGAGGTCAGCGCCAGCGTGTTGCGATGGGGCGGGCAATCGTGCGCGATCCGCAGGTGTTCCTGTTTGACGAGCCGCTTTCCAATCTCGATGCCAAGCTGCGTGTGCAGATGCGCTTGGAGATCCGCAAGTTGCAACAGCGCCTTGGGGTGACCGCGATATATGTCACCCACGACCAGGTCGAAGCGATGACGCTGGGCGACCGCTTGATGGTGCTGAATGGCGGCTACGTCGAACAGTTTGGTACGCCGATTGAGCTTTATGACCGTCCTGCGACAACGTTTGTTGCGGGGTTTATTGGTAGCCCGTCGATGAATTTCCTGCCCGCTCTCAGTGCTGGAACCATGGTGAAGTTGGGCAATGGCGTCGAAGTCGAGACCCAGACGCCTGTGGATGGCGCTGTGACACTTGGTGTGCGGCCTGAACATCTGCGGAAAGATGATCGTGGGCCGATTGCGGTCGTGGTGCAACTGTTCGAACAGCTTGGTGCGAATACATTGCTACACGGAATGCTTTCGGGCACTGAAACGGAAGTTGTGATCAGCCTGCAAGGGCATGTCACTGTTGAAGCTGAAACAGAAATGCGGTTTTCGGCTGCGCCTGAAAGCTGGCATCTGTTTGATGCGGAAAGCGGGCGGCGAATAGATGGCCGACGAGAGTAGGGCGACCGGTCAGCCGCTCCCGTGCCAATGTCAGTAAGACACTGGTCCGTCGGCTTTGTTCAGCATCACACCAAGGATCGGTTTCACGTCAGACAAAATCTGTTCGACCTTGGTGATTTCCTCGGCTGAGCTGACGCCACCACCGGCAACGATCAGCACAGCATCCACATTCGGCAGGAAGGCCAGAACGTCGTCAAACTCCAGCGCGGGGGGCATGTCGAACAGGATCAGTTCGGGTTGCAGCAGGTCGCCGAGCTCGTCGAGCACATCTGTCGTCATTGTTGCCTGAAACATCTCGGCAGAGTTGTCTGCGGAGCCAGCACTCAGACCGAACGCCAGATTTGGGCGGGTGGCGATCAGGAAGTCTTCGGGTGCGATTTCGCCCGAGAGGTAGGCGGACATGTCGTCCGGTGCCTCGACGTTCAACATCTCGCCAAGGCTGGGCGAGCGCAGGTCCAGATCCATCACGACAGTGCGGGTGTTTTGCAGCCTTGCTGCGGCATAGGCGAGGTTGAGCGTCACGAAAGAACTGCCGCACCCGCGTGTCGGTGCCGTAACTGCGACACGGGTCCAGCCATTGTCTGACAGGGCTTGCAACATTCTGGTCCGCAACATGTCAAAAGCTGCATGCGCAGGGTGGTCGCGTGTGGCGCTGATTACGCGTGCGTCGGACAGTTGCGCATCGTCCGGAACAGCAACGGCGAGGCTGTCCCAAAACACGTCGGGATCATGCACCGCGGGAAGGTTATCTTCCGGCGCGGACTTGAGGTCGTCCAGTTGCTGTTTCTGCTCGTCCGTCATGACGTTTTATCCATCTGCCTTAGCCGCAGGCTATCAGGTCAATGCGGACAAAACAAAGGCACCAATGCGGAGATTGGGCGACGCGCCTATCGTCGCCTGATCTGCAACTAGTGGGAGGCAACTGCGCAACTGGTGTGCGGCGGAACCTGAACAAAGTGCGGGCTCCAGCGGGCGAAATTCAATTTACCCGCTTTGTGAAGAGCGCGGACTTGTCGTCCGTCCAGAATAGGGCGTGCCGGCAGCATGTATGGCAGGTTGTTCGCGGTTTCGTCCAAACCGTCTGCGCGCAGGTTGCGGTCCGCCATTTTGCCAGCCTTGAGTGTCTCGCATGGTGCGCCATCGGCGCAGATGACGTGGTGATCCTTGAGCAGCAGATGCACATAGATCACTTCGGAAGCTGCGTCATCCTGAGTTGCCATCCCGACCTTTTCAAGGTGTGCGGCTCGAACAAGAACCTCACGGTCACCGGCCTGCATCATGACGCAGTGCTGCCGCGAGATGTGGACTGGCGCGGGCTGACCGGCGGCATGAACCGGCACAGAGATCGGGCGCGATTTGCGGGTGTGTTTCAGGGTGCGGGCATCCACCCGCGTCTGGGTGACGCAGACCACCGGCTGCGGACCACAATCCATGGTGGTCACCAGATCACCGGGCTTGAGTGTTTCAATGGGCACTTGACCTGTTGGGGTCAGCACCATTGTGCCTGCGACAAAGCAGGGGAAGCAATTATCCGGCCGTTCGATTGTGTCATAGATCGCGACCCTGTCTATTTCGCCGTTGAAGAAGCCGCGCACGTCGTTGGCGGTGCCCTCCGAGGCGCTTGTCAAACCCGCACCGATCGCGATCGGGTTTGTGTCACCAGCCATGTGGTGTGGCACACATCCTGTGTCGACAACGGTGCCATTCACGGACAGAACGCTGCCTTCAGGGCCGAAAGAATAGGACATCTGTACGGGTTCTCCCGGAACAACCTTACCGCCTGAATAATAGTGGCTCTGGTCGTCGGTCTGATGGCGCACAACGATTTCTCCACACGCATTGATGAAGATCGACAAATGGCCGCCTTCTGCGCCCAGACCGTGCGCGTCTGTTGAAAACAACGTCTGTGCACCGTTCCAGGGGTAGTTGCCGCAAGACGGCGCTTCCTGCGTGAATTCGATGGCGATGGTGCCCTGATCCAGTCCAAAGATAGGATCCGGTTTGACCAGACCATAGTCGCGATGGCCGTCGAAGTGCCCGACGCCGCCGTGCGCGAACGCATCTCCATAGAGCCAGCCGCTGTTGTCTTCCGGACCTGCGGAATCGATCAGCTTGCAGTTGGTATTCTGGTCAAAAGTGTAATTTGCGATTTGAGCCATGCTCCGGTCCCCCGTTTCAAAACGATGAACCTCCCCGAGTCTGAGTCTATTCCCAAACGCAGGTGCTTACACTTAACAAAGGGTTAATTGGTTAAACGGTGCGGCATGTGTCAAATTTTTGCCTGTGTCAGAAACCAAGCAAATTGGCCTCATCAATCGCTTTGTCCAGAAACACGTCTCGGCGGCTTTCTGGACGCCAGCCAAGGACTCGTTTCGGCTGGCTGTTGTCGAATGGAGAGAAATGCGCACGGCTTCGCCAATCGGCCAGTGATGGATTGGACAGACCGCCACGGCGGAACACATTCTTTTTGAGCCAGTATTTCACAGTTGCAGTGGAATAAAGCACAGCAAGATGGCTGGGTTTGACCTTGATACGGGCGCCAAGGCGGGCCGCAATGGCATCGAAGTAGTCTCGCGCCGACAACATCGGCTCGCCCACTAGGTTGAATGTTTCCCCCAGTGCGGCGTCAACCTCGGCCATCAGAACGAGAGCCTCCGCCACGTCGTCGTTCAGCACAAATGGAATGATGTGTTTGCCGTTGCCCCAGATGCGGACAGCGCCTGCGCCGTGCCAGCGACCGATGCCCCAATGCTGCAGTGGGCCGCCGTGCCCGACAACAATGCCGGGTCGCGCAATCACGAGAGGTAGGGCGTGCCTTCGGTGCATTTCCAGCAATCGCGCCTCGCACTCAGCTTTGGAGCGTGCATAGATATTGCGGGCCTCCATCTCCCCGAAATCCGTGTCTTCGGTGATCGTGACGTCCGGATCGGACATGTCATAGCTGGCGATCGTGCCGGTATAGATGAAGCGCTGTACGCCGGCAGCGTTGGCGGCGCGGGCGATGTTTTCGGTGACTTCGACATCGTTCTTCAGAGCGGCATCCCAAGTGGCGTCCATGGATTTGCCAAGGTGGTAGGCGATCTCGATACCGTCAAAAGCAGTTGAAAGCTGCTCGGGGTCAGACAGGGAGGCGCCAAACAGTTCGACGTGATCCGCAATATCGTCAAAGGGTCCGTTCTGGCCCCGGGACAGCACGCGCACATCTCGGCCTTTGTCGACCCACGCACGGGTCAGGGCGCGACCGATAAATCCGGTACCGCCGATGATCAGAACCGTAGGCTTGGGTTTTTTCCGGCTGGCGGGTTTGGGTTTCTTTTCGCCGGCGGGAAGCAAGGCAATTGCTTCGTCAATGGCTGTCATGACCTTGATGGCGCTGGTGCCGTCAAAACGTGCGTCCAACGGGCGTCCTGAGCGGATCGAGGTATAGAAGGCGCCGGATAGTCCGGCAAAACTGAGTCCGTAGGGCGACTTGCGGTTCAGCGATACAAGCTGCCGTGTTCCATTCACGACGCCTTCACGCAGATGCTGGGCCGCAAGACCCATTTGGCGCAGGAAAGGATTTGCAACGATGTCGGCTGCGTTTTCAGCGTCGACCACAAGTACGTCATGCGCGTAGTCGTATCGCGCAGTGGCGGTCGACCCGTGCAAAGTCACGGACCGGTCGTCCATTGTTTCCACCAAAGACAGGTTGATCGTGATGCTGACATCACCTGCGCTTGCAAGGATGCGGAAACCTTGCGGACGGGTGGTGTCGCCCGGAATCGCGACGGGTTTGGAAAGCGCAACATGATGCACGTCGACGGAACCAAAAAGGTCGACGGCGAACGCAAAAAGATGCGGTCCCAGTTCGAGCAAGAGGTTTTTGGGTTCATGCAACAGCCACAGGCCAAAGGGCCCCGAGCGCAGCGGCGCAAGCGGGAAGTGCCAGTTGATTTCGGCGGCAGCAACACGGCCGATTTCGCCGGCTTCGAGCCGGGTTTTCAGGCGCTGATAACCTGGCGTGCCAATAAAGTTGTGACCAGCGGCAAAGGTCCGGCCTGTTTGCGTGGCAATGTCGGCGATTTCGCGGGTTTCTGATCCCGAAAGCGCCACCGGTTTTTCCACCAGCACATGCGCGCCGCCGCGCAGACAGGTTTCGGCCAAGAAACGGTGCGTCTGCGGTGGTGTTACGATATGGATGGCGTCCGCCACATTGGCGGCCAACATGGCATCCAGATCGGTGTAAGGCGTGATGCCATAGGAATGCGCCAAAGCTTCTGCTGCTGCTTGTGAGCGGTCACAAACAGCGACCAGTTCTACCCCGGGTGTCGCCTTGATCGCCCCGGCATGCCAGTCGGCAATGTAGCCTGCGCCAAGAAGGGCTGCACGGATGGGACGGTTGGGATCTAGGGTGCTCATAGTCACTTATACTCGATGATGTGCATGGCGCGACCTCGCAGGCGGCGCCAATGGAACATGATCATGCCGATCATGTTGGGCAATTTGGACAGTGTCAGTAGACGGGCGTGACGGCGTGCTTCCCAGCCGGGCAGACCATCAGAAATCAGACCCTTTGTCGTGCGAATATAGTTCATCCCAAAGAGGGCAACAACGACCAGAAACAACACCGCCGACCCGCTCAGCCCGATCAGGAGGAGCAACGGAAGCAACAGCCCGTAGATCACGGCTCGCAACTGTTCGCGCCGGAAATAGGGCGGGTGCATCCAGCCGACCTGTGCAAAGCCGTGGCCGGTACGGACCGCACGTTGCCACCACTGTGAAAACCGCAGCATGGCGGCGTCGTGACGCGTCATTTCTACGGGAATGCGACGCAGGCTCCATCCAGCCTTGGAAAGCCGAACACAGAATTCGTCGTCTTCGGCGGCAATCACGGTAGGGTCAAAGCCACCGGCTTGCAGGAACGCGTCGGAGCGTACCATCATGTCACCGCCACAAGCCGCGATTTCGCCGGCAGGGCGGCGCCATTCGAATTCGCACATGGCATTATAAACCGAGCGTTCCGGATAAAGTTCTGCGCGCCAGCCCGTGACAAGGCCAAGGTCCGGGTTGTCTCTTAAAGCGGCTTCGCCTGCATCGATCCAGCCGTCAACAACCTTGCAGTCGCCATCCACGAACATCACGAATTCCGGCAGATCTCCGGTGCGAGCCAAAGCATCAAAGCCAGCTTGGCGGGCGCGGGCCGCGGTGAAGGGCTTGTCGCGTTCCAGCTCGACGACCAGCGCACCTGCCTTGCGGGCTTCGGACACCGATGTGTCCCAGCTGCCGCTGTCGACATAAACGATTTCAGCGCCTTGTTCCCTGAGCGAAGCAAGACATGCCACGAGGCGCGCGCCCTCGTTACGGCCAATGACGATAGCTGTGGTCATTGCGTATCGACCTTTAGCAACTGCGCAAGTCGTGCAGCCTCGGTGGACACGGTAAAGGCGGCCTGAACCCGCTCGCGCCCATGCGCGCCCATCTCGGCAGCGCGGGTTGGATCGGCGAGTATGGCTGCGATTGCACGGGTTAGCGCGTCGGTATCACCGGGCGGCACGAGCAGACCCGATTGACCGTGCTCCACGAGTTCGGGCACACCTGCAATTTGTGTCGTGACCACCGGCCGTGCGGCGGCCATGGCCTCCATCAGAACGACGGGCACACCTTCGGCAAAGCTTGGCAAAACAAAAAGGTCTGTTTCTGCCAGCGCTTCCGCCACCTCGGTTTGGTTCTTGTAGCCGACAAAATCGACGTGCTCGGCTATGCCTGCTGTCTGCGCCTGATGCTCCAACGCCTTTCGGCCCGGACCGTCCCCGATCACCGTGAGTTTCAAATCCGCAAAGTCAGCAATCAGGGGTACCATTGCGCGCAAGAGGATTGGCAGACCTTTGACCGGAGCCAGGCGCCCGACAAATAGCAGCCGGTGCCCCGAAGGTGGCCGTGTGTCGGCATAGCGCTCCGGATCTACGCCACAATGTACGATGTGCAACTTGTGCCAGTGTTTTGGGTCGGACAATGCCATCGCCTGTGAGCGGCAGAAATGGCTGATACAGGCCACAAATCTCGCCCTCGCGATTTTTTCGTCCAGCCGCCAGTGATCAGGCGCAAAGAAGATGTCCGGTCCGTGAAGGGTAAAACTATAAGGGATGCCCGACATTTCAGACATCAACATCGCAACCGTGCAGGACGACTTGGCAATGTGATTGTGAAGATGTCCAACACCCTTTTTCCGCAGGTGCTGCGCGAGAACGGCAGCTTCAGCAAAGTAGAACAGTTGATAAAGAAAACCGCGCAACCCCGGCGGCGCGGTTCTCAGAGCCAGAAAGAGCGCGCGAAAATACCCGCCCGGCCGCCGTGCAAGTGCCGCGAACTGGGCTGCGATCAGGGTGATTGGCGATTTGGCCGCTGCGAGCACATAAAAGGTATTGGCCGCTTCTGACCGTTGTTCCTCACCCACGTGATGCTCAGTGCCGGTGCGGCGTATGGAGCATGTTTCGACAGGTATGCCCTGATCGCGCAACGCTGCCACCTCGCGCTGGATGAAAGTATCCGTGGCGCGGGGATATTCCCCTGTCAGGTAGGCAATTGGATTTGACGTCTGGGTCACTGGGCCTGCTCTTTTTCGATGGCGTTTTGCATAGCTATCTCAAAGGGCAGATTTGTGACAGGGCCAAGGCGTTTGTGCATCAGTTCGTTGGAATAGTGCAAAGGCTTGTGACGGGCTTCCAATACCGGGCGGCGCAGCAGCCCCGGCACCGCAGGTGTGTTGGGGGTGACTCTAGCAATCAGGCGCATCAGTGACAGTGGCAACGGCAGCACAACAGCCGGCCATCCAATAGCGCGGAAGGCATTTGTAAACCGGCGACGCGACGGCTGGTCATCATCAATCACGTTGATGGTTTCCGCGCCGTTCGCTGACTGGCTTGCCTTCACAAGGCATTCGGCGGCGAGTTCCACGTCACAAAGTGGCAGTTTTCCTCCACCATCAATCGAGAACAGAACCGGTCCCACTGCAGGACCAATATGGGCATTAAACAGGCGCGTTGGTCCCCAAACGGCTCCGAGGCGCAGGGTTGTCAGCGCAAATCCGTAGAGCACCGAAGCGGCATGTAACATGTCCTCCTGTTCGTACTTGGCGGCGGCATAGACGTCGCGACCTTTGACGCCAGTCTTGCAAAGTTCCGATAGGGTGTCGCCGTCGGAAAGCGAGGTCACGTCGTAGACCGACAGGGATGCGGCGAGAACAACATGAGGCACTTCGGCTTTGACCACCGCCTCGATCAGGGTTTGCGTGGCGTCCAGCGTGTCGCTTTCGTGATCACCGGCCATAGCGGCGGCACAGTGGATCACCGATTGCACCCCATCGAGATAGTCCGCAAGGTTTTCGGTGCTGGCGAGGTCCAGCACCGTGATGTCGATGCCAGCGTCCTGTCGCCAGTGGGCGGGCACGGCCTCGGCACGGCGCGCGAAGACGCGCAATTCAAGACCCGCAATCCGCGCGGCCTCGACCGTCCGGCGTCCGATGAAGCCGGTCGCGCCGGTCACAGCAATCGGGGATATCATGTCGCCCATGACATCGGAGGCACCGGATCACAGCGTGTGGACATATCTTGCGCGATTCCGTCTTCGCGGGCGTTTTGGATCGCCAGAGTTACTTCGGTCAGGTGCAGCCCGAAATCCGCGCTCAGGCGGCAAGGCCGGCTCTCGGCCAGGGCATCCAGCATTTCAGCAGGGCCAAGCGCGAAGTTCATCGCAGCGGCGCCCCAGCGATCAACTTTGGGGTGGGTCTCTCCACGCAATCGCAGGCGCTTGCCAATGGGGTCTTCGATCAGACGGCGTCGCAGGGTCATACGACGATGGTATTTCACCGGCGCGTCATTGTTCCAGCTTTGTTTGACCTGCAAAACGCCCTTGTCGCCAAATAGCCGAATGCGATGGTCGTGGCTTGCTATGATAGAGCAAGTCAAACGAGCTGTTACCCCGCTTTCGAAAAACAGGGTCGCCGTAGAAAAGTCTGGTGTTCCACTCACGGGTTTGTCCGGCAGCGCTTCTGTAGAAGCAGCTACAACGCGGCGCACAGATCCGAACATGGCGATGAGCCACGTGAGGTAATATCCGGCGTGTTCAAGCGTGCACCCGACTGTAAATTCGTCCTTGGCCGGCCAAGGCGCGCCGCTGTCGCTGACCCAGTCGCCATATGGGGCTTGCGGAATGAAACCGTCGTCGAGTTCGGCATAGACAAGCCGTACGGGGCCGGCGGTCTCGTCTCGAACGGCCTTGGCCAGAGTTTGGGCCGCCTCGCCCAGAACGGAGCAAGGCGCGGATGAGAGAAGTAGACCTTTGGCGGCTGCCAATTCATGCAATTCGATGGCCTGATCCATCTCGGTAGCCAGCGGTTTTTCCGAGTAGACGTGATGACCGGCAGTCAGGCAGGTTTTGGTCACGTCATAATGTGCGTCGGGGTTGGTGAGATTCAGGACCACGGATCCCGCAGGCAGGTTGCCGAGGAAACGGTCCATGCTTTCAACACCGCGCAGGTTCCAGTGGTCGCAAAACGCAGCCATGCGGGCAGGATTGCGGTCATACACCTGCGATACCGCTATATCGGGGTGTTTCCCAAGTGAGCGCATATAAAGGTCAGCCACAAATCCACATCCGATAATCGACACACTGCGGGCGACTGGGGCACTCATAACTTTGGTCCTTTGTTCAATAGCTTGGCTCAAATATAGAGCTTCTTTGTAGCGAGACCAGCAAGACGGGTAAAATCCGCAACAGTTGTGGCGAAACAGGCCCAAACGGCAGGTTTTGGCCGACGTGCGGCTGCCATTGGCGACTTTGGGTGCTACCGTGGCGCAAAATTCGGGGACACAGGCGTGAAATTCAACACGGTTGAAGGCGAAGTCACGGTCAATCTGGCTGATATGACGGCACTGCGGGACGCGGTGGCCGTGCGGTTCGCCGAGTCGCGCGGGTTCGCTTTGGCGACGCTCAACCTCGATCATCTGGTGAAATTGCGCAAAGACAATGCCTTTGCGCGGGCTTACAGGGCGCAGGATTTTGTGGTGGCGGACGGTAATCCGGTGGTTTGGCTGTCCAAATTGGGCGATCGTCCGGTGACTCTGTTGCCGGGCTCAGAACTGGTTGGGCCTTTGGCGGAAATGGCCGCGGATGCAGGTGTTACCCTAGCGCTGGTCGGCAGCACGGAAGAGTCGCTTGCGGCAGCAGCGGACGCGTTGATGGCACAGGTTTCGGGGCTTGAGGTGGTTTGCCAGATAGCGCCACCAATGGGGTTTGACCCTGAAGGCGAGGCTGCGGCCGACGTGCTGGCAGAGGTGGCTTCCAGCGGGGCCGGATTGGCATTTCTGGCGCTGGGCGCGCCCAAGCAGGAAATTCTGGCGGCGCGGGGTTTGGACATCGCCCCGAATGTTGGATTTGCCAGTGTTGGAGCAGGGCTCGACTTCCTTTCGGGTGCGCAACGGCGTGCGCCCAAATGGGTGCAGGCAATTGCTATGGAATGGTTGTGGCGTTTGTTGAGCCGTCCGTCGCAACTCGCCATGAGATATGCGCGTTGTTTCGCGATTTTACCGGCGCTGGTGCGAGAGGCGCGACAACTGAAGTGAAGGTCGTGCGCTGGCCTCGGACTCACAAACGTCGGGCAGGCCGTTTACGCATCAGGAGCGTGTCTTTGACACGGCCCTTGAGACCCTTTGGGGGCAGGATTTCCCGATCCATTTCCCACACCGTGCCGTTCATGCTGCGGTCTGCGTTGAGCGCCAAAGACGCCCCCCATTTGGCCGCGGTTGCCGGTTCCAGCCCGTCAGGCAGGCCCATGTCGGTATTCAGCACACCGGGCATCCATGTGCTCACGACAATGCCAGGCAGGCGGTCGCCCAGGTCGGCGACCAGTGCGCGCGAAAACACGGAGCACGCGCCTTTGGACACAGAGTAGGCTGCACTGCAGGGTGAAGGCGCAATGTCGGCAAAGCTCGAGACGTTCACGATCCTTCCGACGCCGGATTGCCCCATGTCCGCGAGAGCCGCGCGGGTGCAAGTCACCATACCGCCGAGGTTGATGTTGACGGTGTCCATAAAGGATTCGGTTGTCTCCGCGAGGAAATCGCGATGTGGGTAGACGCCGGCATTGTTGATCAGAACGGTCACCGGCCTTTCTATAGAGTCAAAGGCATCGCGCACTGCTTGCGGGTTGGACACGTCGGCGGGGATTGCGACGAAGGTCTCGCCAGCCAGAGCGCCCGTCTGCTCCAAAGCCGCTTCGCGCCTCCCCAAGCCCACCACAGCTTGGCCGCGGGAGCAGAGTTCGATTGCCAAAGCCCGACCAAGGCCTGAACCGGCACCGGTAACCACTGCGACACCGTCACTAAGCTTGGTCATTGTCTGCCTCCTTTCCAAGTTCCGCGATGATTGCGTCCCCGACGCGAAGAGCGTTGGCCGCAATTGTCAGGCTTGGGTTCACTCCCATCGAGGTTGGCATGAAACTCGCATCAGCCACCCAGAGGTTTTCAACGTCGTGGGTCCGGCAATCGCGGTCCAGAACGCTGGTCGCGGGATCATTTCCAAAACGTAGCGTGCCGCAGGGGTGGCCCCAGTTCAAATCTGGTCCGGTACCAAGAAACACGGTTCGAAGCCCCTTTAGACTGGAGCGGACCGCGCGGCGCAGGGTTTTGCGGCGGGCGCGCAGTTCCGGCGCGATGCTATATTTTATTCTGACGTGACGTGGGCGGTCCGGATCAAAAAGGACACGGTTTTCCGCATAAGGCAGGTCTTCAAGGATACCGACGAACAACTTGGCGTCGCCGAATAGTCGCACAGCCAGCGCTGCCGGGATGTGGGTCAGTTGTCGCAGCGGGCGCAATTTACGCAAAAGCGAGCGGTCAAAGGCCATATTCAGAAAATGCACGATTTCACCGTAGCGCGCCTCAATTCCCATAGCTTGCACCATGCCAAGACGGGTGTCGCCAGACCGATAGGTGTCGCGGAATGCCAGAGACTTGGTCGCGCCGCTGCCTTTGTGATCGCGTCCGGGCCAAAGGGCAAACATCTCATTCAGGTGAAACATCAGATTTCGCCCCACCAGACCTGAAGACCCGACGATTCCGGATGCCATGAACAAGCGGGGGGAGGCCAAAGCGCCCGCGGCAAGAACATATGCGCGGGCGGTCAGGGTGATTTCCTGTCCATTCCTGAGAGCCGTAATCGAGGTCACTCCGTGACGATCAGTATTGATCCGCGTCACCTCGGTCAGGTCGAGAACATCGGCGTTGCCGGTTTCAAGCGCTGGTTCTACGCCAGCGGAGCGGCCATCCATCTTGCATCTTCTGGGGCACTTCCGACCCAGGCAACTATTGCATCCATCCTTGTCACGCAGCGCCATGTGCCCCTGATAAGGGTGTAAGCCCGCCTTTTGCATGGCCTCAAACAAAGCGCTGTCGGCAGGGGGCATGTCCAGAGGTTCCAGAAGGTCGACCGGTTGCCCCAGCGGATCGCTGGTCCCCCGCACAAAGAACTGCGCCTCGGCCTCTTCAAAGTAGGGCTGCATTTCAGTGTAGCCAATTGGCCAGCCGCCCGTCGGATGCGGCATCTCTTCGCTGTGGTCGAGGTCATGCGGTTCGGGTCTCTCGAGCGTGGCGGCATAAAATACGGAACTGCCCCCGATCCCTGCGCCGAGCGGCGCGTTGAACGTGGTTTCAACACCGTCCACATCGGCGGTCATCGGCTCCGGCCAGAAGCCACGCACCAATCGTGCTTCTCTGTCCCAGATGTCTGCGTTGAGCTCGGTTTCCTCCATGCGAAGACCGGCAGGCCCACGTTCAACAAAAAGCACGCAGAGACCGGCTTCGGCCAACCGCCGGCCAATGGTGCCGCCGCCCATACCTGTGCCGATGACGATCACATCATGAGATCTGGTTTGCGCCTTCATCAGCCGCGCTCCGGCATGAAGACTGGAGCAAACACATCCCGAATGCGGCGTGCTGCAGAATTGGTCAGGTGGTTGTTGTCAAAGTACTGTCCTGTGCCTTCGTGCACGGCTTCGCACAGGAAGGCGTCGCAAAAGCGGTCCCAAGTGGGAAGGAGGTTTGCGCCGCTTCGGGAAACCGCCTCTTGAGCAAGCGCTGCGCGGGCATTGGCTTCGGTTCTTCCAATTGCAGCGCGCCGCGTTGCTTCGTCGGGAGTGACACGACCGTGGGCCAAGGCGCGTGCGACTTCCGGCGCGCTGTAGGTGGCTATTTCCGGCGGTTGCTCCAGCGCGAAAATGTGACGGTCGGTATCGCCAAGTTCCTTCACGGTCTGTTTTAGAGCATCGGCGAACAGCGCATCCTGCGTTGGACTGCTCAGGGTATTGCTCGACAGCGAAATGGTGTTGTGGGCATCGTTTCCCGTACCCTGCCCGGTGGCGTAGTACGCCCAGCGCCCGATCAGTATTACGTCGCGGATGTTGGGCATGTTCGACAGGGCGGTACGGATTTGGTCGTTTGCAATCGAGCACGCTGTGTCCTGAGATGCAGTTGCCGCGCTTTCCTGTTTCATAAGGTCAAAAGCCGGAGCACAACCCGCGCGCCAGATGACAAGCGCGGGTCTACCGGATTCGTTCGCGATCTGGGTCAGACCTTCAAACATCGCGCGCACGTGGCTGTCACCCCAGATAAGGATTTCCGGTTCATCGGAGGCCGGCCCGATCGGACAGGTTTCAAGACCTTCGAACGGCCCTTTCACGGCGACTTCGCACCTCGAAAAATCTTGAAGAAAATCTCCAGTGGCAGCGATGTGGATGTCGGCCTGAGGCCCAAAACGCCCGTTTACACCGTCCGCACAGAAAATAAATCCAGCCACGCCCAACAGCAGAATTGAAGCCGTGGCAGCACCGCCTATGACGACGGATCCCGTAAGAGTGTTGGCCTTACGAACAGGTTGTTCGACAAAGGCCCAACTCGCCGCGGCAAGCGCAACGCTGATGGTGATCCAGAGCGCGGTTTCAGCTGGACCGGCGTACGCTCCCTGTACGTAGGTGGTCAGGGTGAAAACCGGCCAATGCCAGAGATAAAGCGAATAAGAGATCAGGCCGATAGCGACAGGCACGCGCATCGACAGGACCCGATTCACAAAGTTGTTGTGGCGGCCATTCGCAATCAGCATCACAGTGCCCAGCACGGGAAAAATGGCTTGCCACCCCGGAAAATGCGCGTCCGGCGTTACAAACAGGATTGCGCCAATGACAATGGCGAGGCCTGCATAGCTGACGATGCCGTTGACCTTATAAGCAAACTGTTTTTCGGTTGCCCAAACTGCCAACAGAACCCCTGCAAGCAATTCCCAAGCACGGAAGGGGAAAAGATAAAACGCTGCAGGCTGGTTTCGCTCGGTCATTGGCAGTGACGCGATCAATGAGGCGAGGAACAGCGCAGCAAAGCCGATAAGCATTACGCGACGGGAGCGGCCAAGCAGTAGGAATACCAATGGCAGGAACAGGTAGAATTGCTCTTCGACGGATAGCGACCACGTGTGCAGCATTACCTTGTCTTCTGCGGCGCTGTCGAAATAACCGGACTGGCGGTAGAACAGCACGTTGGAAAGGTAAACCGTGGCGGCGATGATGCCTTTGGCTGTTTCCCGGAAGTCATTGGGCAACAGAACCAGCCAGCCGACAACCAATACAGCTACGGACATGGCGACATAGGCCGGTGCGAGCCGCTTGATGCGTCGCACGTAGAACTGACCCAGAGAAAGCCGCCCCGTGGCTATTTTCTCGCGCCAAAGGATCCCGCCGATCAGGAAGCCTGAGATCACAAAGAACACATCCACGCCAACAAAGCCGCCAGCGACTCCCGGCAGGCCAAAGTGATAGAACACCACTGCCAACACAGCGATGGCGCGCAAACCGTCGATTTCCGCTCTGTGGCTCTGGGGCATGGCATCCTTCATGTGCGCAGAAAATACCGCTTGGGCGGTGGCCGCAAGAGGCGGCCAATGTTGAACACGGACGTTGCACGACAACAGAGGTTTTGCGACAACGATTTAGAGGCAATTTGAAGGCAGGTCGCGTGGCACAGGATCAGAAGGTATCGGCAGACGTTGCAGATATGAGCCGAGAGGACATTACCGGCTTCTGGGATGCGGGGCCGAAACTGCTGCGTGCATATCGCCGGTATCAGACTGCAAAGGCGCGGGGCGGTGTCGCGGGCGCCCTTTCGGCCAAATTCTGGGCGGTTGTGCACCGGTTCTGGTCCGTGATGACACAGAGTGAGCTGCACCTGAATATGCAGATCGAAGGCGGTCTGCGGTTGCCTCACCCAACCGGCATCATCGTGCATCCAAATGCCGTTATCGGACCGAATTGCCAGTTGATGCATCAGGTGACATTGGCTGGTGCAGTCACCTTGGGAGGGCACGTGGACGTTGGCGCGGGCGCGAAATTGATCGGCCCGCTGACCGTCGGGGATCATGCCGAGATCGGTGCCAACGCCGTAGTGACCAAAGATGTCCCCGCCGGCGCGGTGGTTGCGGGGGTACCGGCGAAGGTGATTGGTAGCCGGCTATAGGGGTAGAGCCTACCGGTCTAGAGAACAGTGCGTCGTTTCAGAACAGTCTGGGTGTCGGAACCCTCGGGGGGCACGTCAGCGGCCTCAGTTTTTCGTTGACGGGTCAGGCGTTCGGCATGGCCAAATAGCGTACCTGCAATCAGCCATGTCGTTGGCGTGAGAGTTGCATTGGGAAGAAGGTCGATCAGGTTGAACCCGAGCATCAATGCCAGTGGCCCCAGGTAGGGCGACAACCCGCGCTCACCGCTCTCTTTGAAACGGGTGCTGCCCATCAAGGCGTAAGACGCTTTTCGCACAAATCGGTCTTTTTCCTGTCGCGATGCCTGTCGCAATTCGCGCCAAACCAGAAAGATGGGCAAGGACATCAGGCCAAACTGCGCAATGTAGCCGACCCATCCCCAAACCCCGATCACGATCACCCAATAGCCATCGGAAACTGAGGTGATAAAGCCTGTATCCGGGTCATGGATGTGGTTGCGCCCCCAGATTCCCCAGCCGAACCATGGTTTCAAGAACGCACGCTCGACAAGGATGTCCTCGTTTTCGAACCGGAAGGCCAGCGAATGGGCGCGTTCGGCGCTGATGGCTTCGGCCTGAGCCAGAATGGCGCCAGTCGGTACCAGATCGGCCGATTTCAAAACCGGATAGCTGAGTGTGATTAACGCGAGCAGCGCAGCAACTTTCACCTGCATCCGGGTGGTCAGGAGCAGGATCAAAGCGCCTGCGACCCCCGCGTAGACAAGCGTTGCCAGAGTTTTACACAGCACCAGCACTGCGCAGAGATAGAAAGCCGCAATCATATATTTGGCGCGGCCTGTGCTGTGGTCCGCGCGCCAAAGCGCGAGCGCGGCCAGAAGGCAGGTCAGCACAAAATACGCCAGCCATATCCCGTGATAGAGGAACACCATTGGACGGTAACCACCCTGCCGGATGGTCTGGCTAAAGAGATGCTGGAAATAGCCATATACCCAATTGTTGAGTTGCGGGCTCAGGCGGACTTCCATCAGGATCGGCAGTGAATAGGCGAGGCCGGCGATCACCAGAGCCATCAGGAGATCACGCTGATCCTCGCGGGTTGTCAGGTACTGTCGCGCCATCAGGAAACCGATCACCAGGATGAACCGGTTGATCGGTTGCGCGATCGCATCCTGCAGATACAGCCCGCGAATGTAGTTTTCAGTGAAAATCAGTGGCTCGGGGTTGGTGAAGACGGTGACAATCGGGCTCAGAACAAAGACCACAAGCAACCAGCGTGCGATGATGCTGTCGGGCATCAGGCGCGGGCGGTTTTCACCGCGTAGCACAAAAAAGGCGACGATGAGGATTGCCAGATTGGGCAAAGACGTCTTGTCCAGCGCCGGCATCAAGGGAAAATCGATGGCGGCGGGCGGAGGAGGCAGGAGCAGGTAAGCCCCCAAAAGAGACCATATGAGCGCCCGTCCCGGCGGCAAGGTCACAAACAACCGCCAGATCACGATAGGCCAGATCACGAGCATCAATGTTGCAAGTGCGTTCGGCATGGCGGGTGGCAAATCCTTTGCAGCGGGAAGAGAAAAGGCGCGTCGCCACTATAGCGCGCGCCCCTCGAATGTCAGCGGGTGGTCGACTTAGACACCGGTTCCCATTGCGACCACTGCCACAGTTCGCAGCACAACGGTCACATCCGTCCGCAGAGACAGCGCACGATCATAATGGCTGTCATGAATGGCGCGCTCCGCAAAGCTGCACTCGTTGCGTTCGGAAATTTGCCAGAAACCGGTGATGCCTGGACGCATGGAGAAATAGGCGGTGCCCGGGTAGAGCTCGACCTGATCGGGCATCATTGGACGTGGTCCAACCACAGACATCTCGCCGCGCAGAACGTTAAGGAATTGCGGCAACTCATCCAAAGAGCTCTTGCGGATGATGCGTCCAATCGGGGTGATGCGCGGGTCGCGGGACAGCTTCTGTTTCTCGTCCCACTCTCGACGCGCGGCCGGGTTTTCGCGCAAGTAAGCTTCGAGTTTCTTGTCAGCGTTGGGCACCATCGAGCGCAGCTTCAGCATGTTGAAGATCTTGCCGTCTTTACCGACACGTGCCTGACGGTAGAACGGTGAAGCGCCATCGCGTGCAATCAGCAACGCAAGCGCCATTACAACGGCTCCAACGGGCAACGCGATAACCGCGACAAACAGGATGTCGAGCACCCGTTTCATGAACGAGCGATACACGCCGCGCTGCGGCGTAGAGACCTCGAAGGCCTGCACGAAATCCTTACGTGAATAGATCGCCATTGGCGTCATCCCCACTAACACTACGCCTGGGGCACGTTGGGAATGTGTGTGGATCGCGCTGAAAAATGGTCAAAGAAATAGCGTCGCGCCGAAATCGACACGTCTATAGATTTCATGACCCGTGTGAAAAGCGCCCTGGCAGCGGGGCTGTTCGCTCAGCAGTCTTCCGTTTTCCCTCGGTGCTCCCGTCTAAGAAGCGCCCACCCAAGGACATATATTAGACACAATTTGCTCGAAATCCACCGCAACTTTGCGTCACTTTTTGCTAAGTAGCTGATTTCATTATACATTGGGTGAAGTTTAATTTCAAAAGTATAGAAAATTTGGTTAATATTCGTGTGCGCTGATATTCAAATGGAAACGGTTCTATCCATGCTTGTGGGATTGTTTCTGAATTATGGAATTCCTTACCCCGAATCTGAGGGCGTATTCGGCGGGATTTCGCCGTTGATTCGGGGAATATGGCGAAAGTTGGGCGCCTTAGCGCCCGAATTTCAGGGCGACGCTCGCCAATGCCGCAGCCGCAGCGAGTATGGCACCGACCTTGGCAAGCGACAGAATGACCCGTTTGCGTCGTTTGGCCGGAGTTTCGATCACAGGAATTGCTGCAACTGCACGGAGACGCAGCTGGCGCTCCAGTTGGCCACGGGTCCAAATCACCGGGCTGCGCATCTCGGCGAGGAACACTAGCGTAAGCGCAACCGCCCCGCTCAGCAGCCCGCCCATGGCAAGGATTTTCTTGCGGGAGGGGGCGATGGGCCAGTCAGGTGCCAGCGCCTCTTCCAGCACGGCAAAACTGTCGGACTGGCTTGATGCCTCAAGCATCTGGTTCATCTCGGCTTGCGCTTTGCCAACAGTGACAGCTTCGTACTGGTCTTCCAGTTTTTTGAGTTCGCGCTCAAGTTTGCTGAACTCCTGCTCAAGGCGAGGTGTTTCGGCGATTTCAGTCTCGATCTGGCTGATCTCAAGCTGATACAGCGCCGCTTCCTCCTGAAGGCGGGACACCCGTTGAGCACGGATCGTTCCGGCGCCGGCTTGGCCGCCATCCTGCAGTGAAAGAATCTGACGTTGTACTTCGAGCTCGATTTCCTGCAGGTCCGTCAATCGGGTGCGTAGGCTTTCAACGCCTCCTGGCAGTATCACGGCGTTTTCGCGTTTGAACTCGGCAATTTCTGCTTCCTGGGTAAAGATTGCTGCTGCAATCCGGCGTTCCTCGCTATCAAAGAAATCCAGGGTTTCGCGCACCCGCGCAGACCGGCTGTCGGACTCTGCCTGCAAGACATTGTTGACCAATTCATTGGCAACGTTGGCGGCCAAAACCGGGTCCGTCATGCGGACGGTGACGAGCAAGGCAGAGGGGCTGATATCCTGACGCCAGCGCAGTTGCGGGTTGGTGATGTGTTGCACCCGGGCTGCGCGGCGCAGCAAGTCGACCTTTTGCAGATCAGAGAGACCGGCGTTCCGGTACAATCCAAATTTGTCTATGATCGTCAGGAGGTTGTCACGGGCCATAACGCGCTGTTCGACAATTTGCAGTTTTTGCAACATGTCTGCGTTGAGCGAACCGCGAGAAGTTTCTCCGGTCTGGATGGTTGGTTGTTCAATCTGGATTGTCGCGGAGGTTTCGTACTCCGGCGGAAGCGACAGCGCGTAAAACAGCGAGATCAGGACGCCGATCACAATAACAGACACCCACAGAAGAGCCCTTCTGCGGAGCATGCTCAGCACCTCGCCAAGAGACTGAAACCTGTCCATGCCTGATCCTCAAAAGTCGTTCCGGCGCCGTGATTTCGCGCTCTGTTGCCGGAAACTATGGTGGATGAATGTGGTTATCCCGTGGCGCAAACGGGGAAATTGACGTTTTCCGTGCCCTGCACTGCGCCGAGCGTGACCATCGTCAGGATGTGCCCGCCCGCGGCGCCGCACTGACCCGACACTGTGCTTCCGGCGCGGATAGAGGCGATATCACGATGGAATGTTGCGGTGAAGCCTGTGCGCAAGGAGTTGAACGTAATTGATGCCGCGTCAAAGCCGAAGACCTGCCGCGTGATCGGGTATTGCGCCTTGAACACGGCTTCCTTGGCGGAAAACAGACATCGGGCAAGCAGAAGACGGTCGGTTGCGGGCAGGGCGTCAAGCATATCGCGGTCTTGCTGTGTGCAGATCGCCTTGAGAAGCTCAGGCTTCAAAGGGGCTTCGGGTTCGATGTCTACGCCCAAGGTGCGAAAACGGGTTTCCGGCGCGACAATGGAAAGAGCGGCCTTTCGGTTGTGCGTGATCGAGCCCGCAACACCAGACGGGAACGTCGGCGTGCGGTCGGTGCCTTTGGGGATGGCCACGGCAGGCAGATCGATGCTCTGCAGGGCGGCCCGCGCGGCACGACGGCCAGCGGCAAATTCACGTTTTCTTTTCGGAATAGCGCTTGCTATGGCCACCGCTTCCTCCGGCAGGACCGTGGCTGGTCCGGCGGTCGGGTCAGCCACTCCTACGCCCACACCACGCGGTGCGAACCGCAGCGCCAGATCGCGCAGGGCGTTCAACTCGTTGCTTGATCCGGTCACGTCCGTGCCCTCCGACGGGCCCGCATCGCACGGCGTTTGCTCATGAGTTCGGCGCGGCTGTCTGCCCGTTCCGAAACCTCTTCTGCGGCCGCGGCCCGGGGTGCGTTCTCGGGGCGTGCACTGCCTGTAAGTTCCTCGATGCGCGCCACAAGTCCGCCCATTGTCGGGAAGCGGAAAATATCTGTGATCGACAATTTGCTCGCGCCTGTCTCCGTGCGAATATCGCGATGGGCCTGCACCGCCAGCAGGCTGTGGCCACCAATGTCAAAGAAGTTGTCCGTGGCGTTGACCTCTGCGACGCCCAGCACGCGGGCCCAGATGGTCGCGACAGTGGCAGCAACGTCACCGGTCACAACTGCCGGTGTTGGTACGCTCGGCGTGGCAACAGATTTCGCGACCTCGACGGTGCGGGTTTCCTCAGGTGCCGGAAGAGCCTTGCGATCAACTTTTTTGTTGGGCGTCAGCGGAAATTCGGAAACCGTCACATAGTGTTGCGGTCGCATGAAATTCGGAAGGTTTGTGCGTAAGGCAGCCCGCAAGTCCGCCTCGGCGGGAATGGTGTCGCCACGCAGATAAGCCACAAGGCGAATGTCTCCCGGCGTGTCTTCACGAGGGACAACGACAGCCTGTGCGATACCTGCGATCTCCTCCAGGCGGGTCTCTATTTCGCCCAACTCGATACGATAGCCGCGCAATTTCACCTGATGGTCTGCGCGACCAAGGAAATCGAGCTTACCGTCATCGCGCCAGCGCACAAGATCACCGGTTTTATAGAGCCGCCCTTCTCCGAACGGGTTTGCGACAAAACGCTCTGCAGTCAGTTTCTCACGCCGCCAGTAGCCGCGCGTGACACCCGCACCGCCAATCAGCAATTCACCGGCAACACCGACCGGCGCGGGCTGACCGCTTGCGTCCAACACATAGACCTGCGTGTTTGCAATCGGCGCTCCGATATTGGCGATGCCCTCTGCGGCATCAGCTGTGTCGGTCGTAGACCAGATCGTGGTTTCCGTCGGACCGTACATGTTCTGGACACTTGCGTCCGTGGCGGCATTCAGATCCGCCACCAACGCTCCGGACAGTGCCTCGCCGCCGACCATAAGGTGATTAATGCGGCCAAGCGCAAACCGCGCTTCGTCATTCATGGCAATCATGCGCGCCATGGAAGGCGTGCATTGCAGGTGGCTGACATCGTGGCGGATGATTTGCGCGGCAATGGAAACGTCTGATGGGTCCAGTTCACCACCTTCGTTTGCCAACCGCAGCACTTCAGCCAGCGGTTTCAGCCCTTCAAGAACCGTATCGCTGTCGATGCCGTAGTCGATCAGACAGGCGATTTCCGTGACCCCAATGCGCTTTACCTGCTCCACCCGGTCCAGCGCGTCGTCGACAGTGCCGAACAGACCGCTGTCCTCGAAATAACGCAGGAAAGCAAAATCCAGGATACCTTCGAGTTCTTCCTCGGTCAGGCTACCCAGATCAAGTTGAAAGGCGTTGTCCACGCCTTCGGGCTTCTTGAAGGCGGGGAAGGCCCATGCGTATTGCTTGATAAGACCGGCGGCGGAGCGCAGGTAGTCCTTCATGGGTTCCCGTGCGATTTCGCGGGCTGTCTCGCGGTCGTTTGCAAGAAAACTGTGCAACATCAACGTGACCGAGAAGTCCTTTGGATCATGACCAGCTTCGCGCAGGGCATCGTGATACAGCGCAATCTTCTGGCCAACCTCGTCGACGCTTTGCCCCAGCAAATGGGTCAGCACATTGCATCCGTGACGACCGGCCTCTTTCCATGTTTCCGGATTGCCTGCCGTCGTGACCCAAAGCGGAAGGTCTTCGGATACGGGACGCGGTTGTGTCACAACCGCATGCATCGAACCGTCTTTTTTGGGGAATGAGACTTTCTCTCCCCGCCAAAGTTTGCGCAGGTCCGCCATCTGTTCAAACATTGCAGGCTTGTTTGCGGGAGGCGTGTTTTCCGGTCGCAACACAAAATCATCCGGTTGCCAGCCCGACGCAATTGCCATGCCGGCACGCCCGTTGGTCAGGTTGTCAATCACTGCCCATTCTTCGGCAATGCGTGCCGTGTGATGCAACGGCGCGACACAGGAACCGGCACGCACGCCAATCTGTTTTGTCACGGCGGCCACTGCTGCACCGGTCACCGAAGGGTTCGGATAGGGGCCGCCAAACGCGTGGAAATGGCGCTCCGGTGTCCAGACCGCACAGAATCCATGCGCATCGGCAAACTTCGCACCTTCGAGCAGAAGCTCGTATTTTCGGGAGCCCTGGCCATCGTCATTGCCCCAATAATAGATCGACATCTCCATCCCGCCAGAGGCGGCGGGCAGGCGCCCGTTGGAAATCTGGGTTGTTGTTTCGTCGCCTGACACCACCAGCTTGAAACCGCGCGACAGGGTCCAAAAGAGTTCCAGAACCGAAATATCAAAGCTGAGGGATGTGACCGCCAGCCAAGTGTCTCCGGGTTGGTGCGTGATACGGGCGTCCATGCCTGCAAAAAAGTTGGCGACATTACCGTGCTCCACCATGACTCCCTTGGGAGTTCCAGTGGATCCAGATGTGTAGATCAGATACGCAAGGTCTTCACCTTTCGCGATTGCGTCCGGGTTTGTTGCGATGGCCGTCGACAGGCGTGTGTCTGTATCCAGTTCGAGAACCTGCGTTTGATGATCGGGCAGGTTTTGTGAGAGCGCAGCTTGCGTGACGATCACGCCACAGCCCGAGTCGGTGACGAAGTGTGCCAGACGCTCGGCGGGATAGGTTGGATCCATCGGGACATACGCCCCGCCGGCTTTGAGGATCGCCAGCGCCCCTGCCACCAGATCGGGGCCGCGCTTCGTGCACAACCCAACAAGCGACCCTCGGGTCACCCCCATATCGCGCAGAACATGCGCGGCGCGGTTGGCTCGGGCGTTGAGATCGGCGTAGCTCAGGACCTCATGTTCGAAAACCAGCGCGGGAGCGTCGGGTGTCTTAGACACCTGTGTCTCGAACTGAGAAACGATCGTGGCGTCCGCGTCAAAGGGAGCTTCGGTTTCGTTCCACTTGGTCAGCAGGTCTTTCCGTTCGGTCTCCGGCAGAAACGGGAGGTCTTGTGCGTGTTCCGTGGTCGGCATGGCTGCCAGTAGAAGTTCCAGCCGTGCTGCGAGCCGCTTTGCGTGAGGTTCGCTTAGACGCGAAGCGTCATAGTGCAAAGCGGGGGCTGCTCCCAATGCAACGGTCAAAGCGGCCCCATCCAATGCACCGCTGTCTTCAAACGTCACAGCGATATCCGGGATCGATGGCTTCGCAATGTTGGTATCCCGAGCGATCAGGTCACACATCCATGTCCCATGACGTTTCAAAAGCTCGGCGGACTGTGAAACCTTGTCGACGGCCAAATCGACGGCATCGTGCAGCAACGCAGCGCTGATCCTCAAAGGTACCCAATCGCTCAATATTCCGGTCGCGCGGGGTAGATCCGCGGGCTGAAGCGCTATGTCACACGCCTCCGCTACACCTGACCGCAATGCCCAGAGGGTCACTGCGGTCAGGGTTTGCTTGGAGGGCAACTCGGGCAAGGTCAGTTTGACCTTGCGCATTTCTGGAAGATCGCCGCTGGTGGCAACCAGTGGAAGGGAGGCAGGCAGGAACGCTGCCATTTGGGTGCGCCAGAAGGCGTCCGATTTAGCGACTCTGGCCACCGTCGCGCTCAAGGTCTCCGCTGCACCGCGATCCAGAAGCGGTAGGCGTTCGCCTTCGCGCAACACATTTCCGGGGATTTCGGCTTTGCCGTTTGTGTCGGTCACGCGTGAAAGGGTGACTGCACCACGACCACAGGCAATGATTATGGTTTCGTCCGATGCCGCAAGTATGGCTCCAGGCTCACCGTGACCTGCACTTTCGGCGATCTCGGCGCTACCAATCAGAAGGATTCGACCGGAGGCGACAATCTTGGGCGCGCAGAGCGGGTTAAAGTAGTCCCCGTGATCCAACGCCCGGACAAGAGCGACGACTTCTTGCGCATCGCGGCGGAAATCGATCCGGCCAGCTGCCTCCGGCAGTTTTCCCAGACCGAAATAGCTGCGTTGACCCATGTCCTGTGTCCGCGCGTTTGGCGCGCCTTCGGACAGAGCCGTTACAACCTCTGGAAAGCTCTCGATTGCGGCAGCGTAGGCTTTGGTGTTGAGCGTTAGGGCAGTGTCTGACTGCGAGATGTCAAACATGCGCTGGGCGATGATATCGCCTGTGTCGGCTCGTTCTTCGATCTTGTGCCAAGTGATACCGTGGCGCGCCTCTTGCGCCATGCGGGCCCAGACCGGCGCGTTCAGTCCCGCATAGCGAGGCAGTGGCCCGTCGTGAAAATTCACAGCGCCTTTTCTTGGCAGGTTCAGCACCGGCCCAGGCAGCATATCCAGATTGGCAATCGACAGGAGCCAATCAAAAGAGTCACCCAACAGTTCTCCTGCGATGTCGGAGTCTGAGGACACCACGCGGAGTCCCTCTGTCTCGGCCCAGGTTCGGATGTCGCTGGCGCGTGTGACAACGGCGGACACCACGTGCCCTGCATCACGCCAGATCGTCGCGCATTGAATAAGCAGACTTTCATTGCCGATCATCACGGCGGTCATGCGGGCGGTAGACAGAGTATCAAGGCTCATGAGCGGGCCTCCTTGCGCGGGTTTAACGTGGGCGTTGCGGACCGTTCGCGCGGGGTCCGGTTGGAAAGACTGCGGATGTAGTGTGAGATCAGATCCCAAAGGAACCAGTTCGGATCGCGGCGTGCCTTGCGGCCGATCAGACGGCGCATTTTCCACAAGCAGGTGCCGCACAGATGGGCAACCGTTGGGCCAAATGCGCTGCCGTGGTTCTTCCGGAAATAGTACAGCCGGCTGTCAAACCAGTACTGCGGCATGCGCTGCCAGGTTTTCATGCCGGTTGAGACCGACCCTATGTGCGTCACCTCGCTCGCGCGGACATAATCCGTTGGCCATCCGGCGTTTCGCGCGCGCAGACAAAGATCGGTTTCTTCGAAATACAGAAAGAAGGTTTCGTCAAAGAGACCGATCTCTTCAAGTACGTCTCGGCGGATCATCATAGAGGCGCCGGCCAACCAATCCACACGAGTGGTGTCCGATGGAACCGGAAGGGGCACAACATGGTTTTTCAGCAGGCGAGTGACAATACCAATCCGTGCAGCGCCTTCGAGTTCGCCCCACGTCCCGGGAAAGCGGAAGGCAGTAACATGCGGGTCGCCATCTTCGCCGTGGATATAGCTTCCGGCGATCCCGACATCAGGATTCAGAGTCAAATGCGCCAAAAGCAGTTGTATGCTGCCCGGATCGGGGAAGGCATCGGAGTTGAGGATATAGACGTAGTCGAACCCCTTCGTTGCGCCATGGCGGATGCCGAAATTGTTGCCCGCACCAAAGCCGCCGTTGTGTCCCGTTTGAATGACCTCAACACGCTGCGCGGCCCAATCCGCCGCAGCGACCCCTTCACGCAACGCCTCAAAACTGCCGTCACCACTGTGGTTATCGACAATGACGATACTCCCGTTCAAGCCTTGCATCTCGCGTGCGGCGGCTTGAGCCGCGCGCAGGGTCATGTCCGGCGTTCGCCAGTTCAGGATTACGGTCAGAAGGCGGGGCGCTTCGCTCATTCCGCAGCCTCCTTCTGACTTTCAGCGATGGCGGCTTCCGCGGCAGAGATCACCTTCTTCATTCGTGTTGCCAACACGCGGACGTTGGGTTCAAGCACCATGCTGTCGTGATCTCCGGGGACTTCGAAGACCTGTACGTGCGGGACGTACTGACCCCAATCGTTGTCGTGGAATACATAAGCGCGGTCGCTGTCCACCAGCCGGCCTTCTCCCATGTCCCATTTGCCGGTGAGCGGAGGCCGGAACAGCACCAGATTGCCGGACCACGGCGCGACCTCGTATGAGGCCACAGCCCGCAGGAAGGCGGCTTCGATTTCGGCATCGTGAAACTGCTGGCCTTGCGCGTCGTGTGCGGTTTCTTCCGGTGCACGCCGTTTGGACAATTCCCATGCGATCCGGTTTTTGGCCCAGATCAGCGGGTATGCCACGCCTTTGGCCTTCAGTTCCTGCATCTGGATTTTCATCCGGTCGGACCGGCTAAGAGCGCGGCGTTGCGGTAGGGGGGTGTCCAGCATGGCCACCAATGCAACCTCTTCTCCCGCCTCCTCAAGCTGGCGCCTGATTTCGTAGGCGGTAATGCCTCCACCGGAAAATCCGCCCATCAGATATGGCCCGTGTGGCTGCACCTGCCGCATTTCAGCGATGTAGTCGCGCGCGGCTTCAACCAGATCGTCATGCGGTGCCGTGTCGCCAAGCAACCCGCGGGCCTGCAAGCCATAGAACGGACGGTCCGAGCCAATTAGATGGGCCAGGTGGCGTAGGTTCAGAACGTTGCCAAACATGCCAGCCACAAGGAAAAACGGGCGGCGCGCCCCACCTTCACCCGTGTGCATTGGCACGAGGTGCGTGAAACGACTTCGCGGTCGCAGTCCTGCCTCGGGCTCTGAAACGCCGTCGGGTGTCGCGGCCGCGACTTCGGCAGTCGACACATCTCCCCCGAGTCTTTCCGCGATCATCGCGGCGCAAGTTTCGATGGTCGGAGCTTCAAACAGCACGGAAATGGGAAACTCGATGCGGTAAGCCTTCTTGACCATGGCAAAGAGCCGTACAGCGATCAGGCTATGTCCGCCCAGATCGAAGAAACTGTCCCGGATCCCTACTTTGTCTACGCCCAGAAGATCCTGCCAAAAGCCAGCAAGCGTGCGTTCGATGTCATTAGTTGGCTCGACAAAGTCGGTGTCGAGCTCCGGCCGTTCGAAAGCCTGACCGTCACCGGATGCGGCGGGGATTCCCGCATCGGCTTGCGCGATCAATGCGTGCAAGTCGAGTGAGGAAATGACGACCTGAGGCAAAGGCCCGCGCAGGGCCGCCTCGAACATCTTGGCGCCTTGCGGTGGCATTATGCCCTGACTCAGGTTGTGGGCCAGCCGTTCCTCTGCAACTGAGAGAGGCTGCGTCGTCTGACCCGATTTGTCGAAAGAAACTTCTGCTGCGGTGAGCGGCGGCGGGGCGGTAAATGCCGCGCCTTCGAGTTGCCGGATGGACAGGCCCTCGACCTCGACACAGATCGCACCCTCAGGCGTGGCCAATGCAACATCGAAACTCGCAACACCGTCGGAGCTGGAGCCGGATACGAGGCGAACATGGCTAACTATCTCTGCAGGAAGCGGCGCATGCATGATCAGCGCGCCATAGCTGACAGGAACCCAGAGGTTTGTTTGTGCGTAGCCGGGGATTAGGTCCATGGCCCAGCCGGTGGCGATGTCGAGCAATCCTGGCGGCAACAGGCATCCGTCATCCGCAAACTTGGCGTCCAGCGACAAGGTTGCGATGCCTTCGTTCTGATCGAGGGCCATGCTGCGCAGAACCTTCCATCGAGGGCCAAAGTTCAGGTGGGCCTCCTGTGGTGCACTCAGCGGAGCGTCTGTTGCGGCGGTCACGGATCCGAAGCGGCCTTGCAGACTAGCCACATCGAGTGTGGCGCGCTTGCCGGTATGCGGGATCAGACGGGCTTCGGCATGGGTTTGCCAGCCTTCGCGGCCCTCGAACATGCAGGCGCTCTGGACCTCGAAGCGGTAGCCTTCATCCGAGCGCTCAAGGCGCGCGCGCAGGCCCACGCTTTCGGACTCGGCGACTTGCAAGGGGCGCAAGAACAGGAGATCGCGCAGCGTAAACCCGCCTGCCTCGCCATGCGCGCGCATGGCTTCGGCCGCAAGTTCGGCATAACCTGTTCCTGGAAGGATCGCGGTGCCATCTTTGGTGCGGTGCTCATCCAGAACCCAGCGTGACGTATCATAGGTGGCTTCAAAAATCCTGTGTCCCGCGCCGTCAAACCCTGCTGTGTCCAGCAGCGGCGCCGTGATTGGTTCCGCAGGTGCGGGGTCTGCCTCTCCTTGGCGTGCTGCAACGGCTTCGGCAGCCATACCGACTTCGGCCCAGATCCCCCAATTGATTGCACGAACACGGGTTCTGTCGGCCGCGCGCGATTGCGCGTATGCGTTGAGATAAGCGTTCGCGGCAACATAATCGATCTGGCCGATCGGCGCTGTTGCGGTGGAAGAAGAGCTGAACAGGGTCAACCAGTCGATGGACCCGTCAGGGAACACCTGTTCGAGCACCTGTGTACCATGCAGTTTTGGCGCGAGAACGTCGTCTATCTGCGCTGAGGTTTTGGCCAGCAAAGGCGCGTCGTCGATAACACCGGCGGCATGCACGACGCCATTGATCGGGCCAAATGCGGTGGTGGCTGCGTCAACGGCTTCACGCATTTCGTCTATGTTGCACACATCAGCGGCAAGACAGAGTACGCGGCCGCCAAGGCTTTCGAGCCTTTCGATGGCGCGGATACGGCCGGCGATCCTGTCGTGCGAAGCATGGCCGCGCAGATACGCAGCCCAGCTATCGCGGTCGGGCAGCCCATCCCGCGACAGTAGGACAATGTTCGCTTTTGCCTCGCGAATGGCACGTTCCGCCAACGTGAGCCCGATGCCGCCAAAACCGCCAGTGATCAAGTAGGTGCCGCCCTCTTTCCAGACAGGCAGGTCGTCGGCTTTCAGTTCTGTTCTGCGGTAGCCTCGCTCGAACCGCTTTTCGCCGCGCCACGCGGCAAGGGTGCTGCGCGGTTCGGACATAAGATCTTCGAGAAGCCGCATGGCTAGAGAGAGATGACCCTTGCGGGCAGGTGGGGTCACATCCACAAGCGAAGCCGACACGTCTGGTAATTCACGCGGCATCACTTGTACCGCGCCAAGCGCAGTGGCCTTTTCAGGATAGGGCACAGCTTCGTCGCGCACCTGCACCGCGCCGGAACTGATCGCCGTGACATGCAGCGGACGCGGTAGGTTTTCGTCCGTTATGGCCTGCGCCAAGAAGAACAGGCTCATGAAACCCTGTTCCTGATTCCGGTGGAAGAAGCTCGACCCGGGCCTGTGGTATTCGTCTTCGGTCAACAGCCACATGTGCACGATCCGGTCCGGAACGCGTCCGCGTGCCATGAGGTCGGCAATCAGCGCGTCATAACCTTCACGGCCACGCTCGGGGGCGAGCACGTAGGCGTCGGGTCCGGCCTGAGCAAAGGCGTCGCCTGCGCGTACGGTCACCACGTCATGACCAGCCTTGCGCAATTGCTCTGTCAAAGCCGTGCCGGTGCCCCCTGAATCGGTGAATATCAGCCAATGATGTTTGGGGGCATCGGCGAGTTCTGTTGCCACGTCGAAATCACAGTCTGCCAGACGAGGGCGCCATCTGGGTGCGTAGGTCCAGTCCGCCGTGTTCTCGAGCCGCATCAGCATGTCATCCGGGGAGTCGATCTGGTCTTTGCCGGGTTCGATGAAATACCGGCTGCGCTGGAACGCATAGCTGGGAAGCACAACTTTCTGACGGGGCACTCCACCCCAATATTGCTCAAAATCCACTTCGACGCCACAAGCCCAAAGCCGGCCAAGAGTGGCGAGGAAGTAGGCGTCATCGGCAATCGTGTCTTCAGGGTGGCGCAGCGAGGAAAGTACCTTGTCGGCTTTGACTGCGCCGTGCATTTTCACAAGGGAAGACAACGCCTTGCCCGGACCGACCTCAAGAAAGACACGGCTGGGGGTTTGGCTGAGAGTTGTCACATCGTCTGCAAACAAGACAGTGTTGCGCAAGTGGGCAACCCAATAGTCGGGGTCTGTGGCCTCACTTTCCAGCAGAGCTGCACCCGTGCGGTTGGAAATGATCGGTAGTTTCGGTGCGTGCAAGTCAATGGCGTGCAGATACTCGCCAAACTGTTCCAGAATAGGCTCCAACATGTAGCTGTGGGCCGCTATGTCGATGGCTACGCGTTGGGTGTCGACCTCTTCTGCCGCGAGATCTTTTGCAAGCTTGTCGAGCGCAGCATCAGGGCCGGAAACGACTGTCAGCGAAGGCGCGTTTACCGACGCGATGTCTAGATTGTCATCAAGTCGTTTCTCGACGTCCCCCAAGGGCAGTGGTACCGACAACATTCCGCCTGCAGGTACAGTGTCGAAGAGCCTGCCACGCAATTGCACAAGGCCGAGGCAGTCTTCAAACGACATGACGCCTGCCAGGCAGGCGGCGGTGTTTTCTCCCATTGAATGACCCACAAGCGCCGCAGGTGTCACGCCCCAGCTGATCCAGAGCTGGGCCAGCGCATATTCCACCATCATGATAAGCGGAAGCTGAAGGCTCGGTTTTTTCAGCGCCTCCTCGGCCTCTGGAGTCTGCGTCCCCTCGGCCAGCCACAGGGCGCGTAACCCTTCGCCGCCTTTTCCGGCAAGTACGTCAAAACCGCGATCCATCCACTCTGCAAAGACCGGCTCGGTCTCATAGAGATCACGCCCCATGCCGACGAATTGGGCCCCACCGCCGGGGAACATGAAGACGACATCTGGCGTTTCGGCTTCGGCTGAATGATTAAAAACGCGCAGAAGGTTTCCGGATTCCAACAAATCTGCCGCTTCAGCATGGCTCTCTGCCACCAGCACCCGCCGCTTTTCGAACTTTCGCCGCCCGTTAAGCAAAGTGTGCGAGATGTCCGCCAAAGGCTGGTCCGGGTTCGCTCGCAAATGCGCGGCGAGGTTGGCCGCATTGGCCTCCAGTGCCTTGTTGTTTCGTCCGGACAGAGCGATCAAATGGAACGGCCAGTCGCTCTCTTGGCTGGGTGCCCGCGCAGGGGCTTCATCCACGATCACGTGCGCATTGGTGCCGCCCACACCGAGGCTGTTCACACCTGCGCGGCGTGGACCATTGCGTGGCGCCCAGTCCCTCAAGCCCGCGTTTACCGCAAAAGGGCTGCTGCCAAAGTCGATGGCCGGGTTGGGCTTCTCAAAACCCAGTGACGGCGGCATCTGCTTGTGGTGCAGAGCCAGTGACGTTTTGATCAGGCTCGCCGCACCGGCTGCTGTGTCCAGATGCCCGATGTTGGTTTTCACAGAACCTATGCGGCAGAACCCCGTTTCTTCGGTCGTTTCGCGGAAGGCTTCTGTCAGAGCTGCGATTTCGATCGGGTCGCCAAGATAGGTGCCGGTGCCGTGGCATTCCACATAGTCCACAGTTTCTGCGCTGATATCGGCAATCGCCAGCGCGTCAGCCACAGCGGACGCCTGCCCGCCCACAGAGGGCGCAAGGTAGCCGGCTTTGTCGCTGCCATCGTTGTTCACGGCCGAGCCTTTGATCACGGCCCAGATGTGGTCTCCGTCGGCGATTGCATCTTCAAGCCTGCGGAGCACAACAACGCCTGCGCCAGATCCGAACACTGTGCCCTGTGCGCGATGGTCAAACGCATGGCATTCCCCGTCCGGTGACAGGATCTCGCCGTCCTCGAAAACATAGCCGCGCCCGTGGGGCAGTTCGATGGTCACGCCACCGGCCAGTGCCATGTCGCATTCGCCGTTCAGAATCGACTGCGCTGCATAGTGCACGGCCACCAATGAAGTGGAACAGGCGGTTTGTAGACCCAGTGACGGGCCTTTCAGGTCGAGAAAATGGCTGAGCCGCGTAGCAAGGAAATCCTTGTCGTTGCCTGTGTGGCGCAACAGGAACATGCCGGTGCTGTCCACCAGATCGCGGTTTGAGCAAATATTGAAATAGAAATAGCTACCCATGCCGCAACCCGCGAACACGCCGATCGGGCCGTCAAAGTTCTCAGGCATGTGGCCTGCGTTTTCCAGCGCCTCCCAGCTGACCTCAAGGAACTGTCGGTGTTGCGGGTCCATAATCGCCGCTTCCTTCGGAGATAAGCCGAAGAAATCCGCATCAAACTCGGCAAAGCCGTCGAGCATGGCTGCTGCTGGCACGTAGTTGCGATGTTTCAACTTCGCGAGGCTCTCGCCGTTTGCAAGTAACTCTTCGTCCGAAAGCTTGGTTATCGAGCGGATACCGTCACGCAGGTTCTGCCAATACTGATCAATGCCGGTCGCGCCGGGTAAGTGGGCGGCCATGCCCACAATCGCAATATCGGTCTCGCTCACCCGAGCGTCCGCTTGATCGGTCACGTTTGAACCTGCTTCTAACAATGCCATTCCGGCCCCCATTTGCGCGCAAAACGCTTAGGGACTCATTGATTGATACCAAAACTATTGCCCCTAAGGAGCCTTACAAAGGTCAAATCAGGGCAAATTGAGGGCAGACAAACCACCAATGATTGGGTGATGCAGCCAAAAACTCAGGGCGGCAAGGGCCACTCCAACGCACCAGAAGACAAGATCGTGGCGGGCGTCCCATGCTTTGTGCCGTTGCGCAAGCCAGACCACAACCGGATAGGCCGCGACCATTGCGATGCCCTGTCCGACCAGCGCGCCGGTCAGGCCAGCTTGTGAGGCGCCGACGATCAGTCCCACGATCATCAACGTTGCGCGTATCGAGGCCAATATGAAAAATCCACGGGAGTCACCGGCGGCCAAAGCGGCATGGTCGTAGGTTAACGCGATGATTTGCGGAATTTGCATCACGGCAAGAAGCACGACGACCCCTCCGGCAAGGGCGTATCGCGGGTCATAGAGTACAGCGACCAACCACACGCCCAACACGGCAAAACCCGCCAGCAACCCCATGAGGCCAGTGCTCAGAAGCATGCGCATCTTATGTAGCTTCGCGCGATTATCGTCGCTCTCACCCGGAGGTTTCTCCCGATAAATCGGAATCATAACCCGTCGCATAACCATGCCGCCCAGCAGGAGCGGAAAGGAGGCAAGAAAAAATCCGATGTTGTAAACGCCCAAGGCCCCGAGATTGAGGAACTTCCCAAGTACGATCTTGTCACCTTGCGACAGCAGGAAGCCGGCAGCTGACGAGAGAAAAATCCATTTGCCAAACCCGATTAGTTCCCGTGCCGCGGGTTTCTCCCAGCGCAGCTTGTTGGCGTCACCCGGAAGGAAAACATAGTAAAAAATCAATTGCATGACCGTTGTGGTCACCGCATTCGCGACGAGCGCCCAAACTGATCCGGTAGTCCAGGCAATAACCACGCCTACGACCAGCCCGATGACCTGGGCGCTCAGGTCTATGGCCGTGATCCGTCCCAGAACCAGATTGCGGTTGGCGCTATCTCGTTTTGTTGGAAAAAGCCCCATGACCAGAAGCGTTACACCAACAACCGGCAGGATCTCCGCCAGTTCCGGCGCATCATAGAATGCGGCTGCAGGAGCGGCGAGTGACCATGTCACAGCGAGTAGAAGCACCCCGCGCAGAACTTGGATGGTCCAGGCCGTGTCCAGAAATGCGCGATCCTCGCCGCGTTTGGATTGAAGGATGGATTGGGTCACGCCCATGTCGCTCAGATTGCTCAGGCCCTGCAGGAAAACCCAGACAAGGCTCATGAGGCCAAAGGCTTCCGGAAACAGCAAACGTGTCAATATGAGGTTGGAGGCCAATCGCAAGGCTTGGCTGCCGCCATAGCCAAGAATGGTGAGCCCGCCCGACCGAAACGCTCTCGCAGAGAGGGAGTTGCCGGACGTGAGGCCGGAAAGACGACTCATCGGCCGCGCCCCCAACTGCCATCTTTTTGCGGGGTGAGTTTTACGATCACAGCCACAGCGCCATAGACCAGCATGCCGAGCGGATCGCTCAAGGCCATGCGCAGCTTCTCCCCGAATGAAAGGGTGTGTTTGTCGTCATTTTCGAGAAGGTAGGGATATTTCTCGGCGACTTCGGCCACCCCTGCGTTTTGTCTCCGTCGGACTTTAACCAGTGCAGGAAAGCCTTCGACCAACGGCCAGTCATATCCGGCATCAACGGCGATTCGCTGATCTGGCGAAAAACTCAGTCGCACATAAGTGTCGTCGGAGATGATTTTGGGAAACAGAACCCAGTTGTGCCGCCCCGCCGTGTTTACCGCAAACAGGCCCGCGCCGGGAACGCCATCCGTGACAAACGGGACCTGCGCGTAAATGCGTGCATAGGCCCGAGTGGCCCAGCTTTGGGCCGGAGCCAACCGCATCTGTCCGCTGGCGTAACGTGGTTCCTTCGTGTCTAGCACCACACAAAGTTGACGGAGCAGATCAGGATCTATGGTGACGTCTGCGTCCAGGTAAAGGCGCATGGGGAATTTGGCGATGTGATCCGCCTGATTGAGTGCGCCGATTTTTCCGACTGCCGGCATATCCAGCACGTCAATGTGCCAACCCCGGCTGCCGGCGATGCCTTCGTACATCTGAGCCCGCAGGACTGTGTCGTCTTCGCAGCCGTTGGCAGCCACGATCACCTGCGCCACCTTGGGGCCGGTGGAGGCCAGCACAGATTTCAGACAGGCATCAATGTGATCTGCCTCGTTGTGCGAAGGGATGATGATGCTCAACACCAGCGGTCGCCTCATTTCGTGCCCGATGTCAGGGCTTTGGCGCGACCTTACCAGATCACGAGGGCTGGCGAACAGTGGTCACCGAAAAAGCCCATGCTATCTGTGACTTGGCGTCCACTCAGAGCAAACCGGACATCGGGACCACCAGCGCGGGCGCCTCCGAGAACCCCACCGCCTCGATGTCGGTCAGCAGATAGTCACGACCCTCGGCAGTGGCGCGAATACGGCCACCTTCCCGCACAAACATGTAGTCCGTCCGTGTTCCCGGGAGAATTGCCTGGTCGCTGCCTGCTCCGCCGTGCAGGCGGTCCGCCCGTCCGTCCGCAATCAGCACATCGTTGCCGCCACCCCCCAGAAGGGTGTCGATCTTGACGGTTCCGGCAATCCGGTCGTTGCCGTCGGTGCCTTCAAATACGCCGCCATGAAGGAACGCACCCTCAATGCGGGTTTCGCTCCAGTGAGGACCGGCGTCGTTGTATTGCACCAGCGCCAAATGGCGCGGGGTTTCATCCCACAGATGGCGCAGATGCCCCCAACTGCCCCACTTACTGGATTTGCCGACGTCGTTGAAAGCATTGAAGCTGCGTCCTCCAAGCGTACGCCAAACGTCGAGCAACTCAGTGTAGAGCGCGCCCATTTCGTCGCTGGTCGACAATGCCGCAAAATAGTTGCCCAAGGTCTCGTTATTTGCCCATTCGCCGACGCCTGTCACATGGCTGCCGCCTTCGTACATGACCAAAGTAAGGCCGTTGTCGCGCGCGACTTTAGCCTGATAGGGCCACATTTCGGTGATCAGCTCTTTCATGGACCCGTTGCGCAGCGCATCGGCGGTTTTAGCGTCCATGCCGTTGTATTGCTGTTCCTCGACAAAAGCGGTTAGCGCTGCCCGTTGCAAACCCTCTGATGCACCCACCGTTTCGGCCCGTTCACGCGCCTCATCCAGCCATTGCAATACCTCTTCGGCACCGCCATCCATGCCAAGGCCGACGCCGAAATAGCCACTCACGGCATAGGCATCCAGACTAGCCACCGGTGGTGGCGCGCCGTCTTTCTGGGCCATGGGGGCGTCAAGCAAACCTTTTTCAAGTCCCGGCCAGTCGGTATGCGTTGCCGCAATCCGGACCAGTCGCGCATTGGCGGTACTGCCAAAGACGTCACCCCAGATCCGGCCCATGACACCCGCACGCTCGCCAGCGACTTGCATATGGCCATTTTCAACCTTGCCCCAACGCGCCTCCGCCTCCTTTAGCGCCCATTGCGCTTGCTGAAATCCCCAGTTCCAGACCTCATTGGAGTACTCGACATAAGCCACCAGCGACGGGTCAAGCTGATCGCGTACCGTTTCCGCAAATCGGCGCATGTACTCTTCCTCTGCGAGGTGAGGCATGTTGAACCAAGCATCCGCGCCGATCTCGTTGGCAAGCTGGATCATGGTCTCAACGGGAACGCCGCGCCAACCAAAGGAAAAATCTTCGACCAACGGCCGGTCATCCCAAACGGACTGCGTCGAGTTGTTGGTCTGCATCCAGTCCATGAACCGCACCAGCCTCAAATCGCCGACGACCCGAAGCCAGTCCGGATTGAACACGGCACCTGCTTCAAAAAGTGGAATATGCTTTTCCGCAACCACAGAAATGCTGTGAACGTAGTCCCCGGTGCGCGTCGGGTCGGTGCCACGGATACGCACGCCAACCTGGCCTTCACCGGGAGTGTACTCAAACCAGATTTCGTGATCTTCACGGCTTGTGACACGTGCACGGCCAGTCAACTCCACAGTGCCGCTGCCTTGCCAAGTGACGCGATAACGTCCAGCAAGGTCTTCCGCTTCGGGCGGCTGGTCTGTCAACATGATCGCTTCAACTGAAGCAATGTTGTCGGGAATGCCCCAGACCCAGCCCTCTTCGTCAAAAAGGCCAAAATCCTCCATCTGATCGGCGGACACACCGCCCCATTGGTCCGGCAAGTGTCCGACCCAGGGTCGCGCCGTTTTCATCAGGTCGATGAAAGGCAATTGCGTGCCCCAATCGGAAATCGCAGCCAGTCCCATGGCCAGGGCGGGATCGGCCAAGCCAAGTCCATTGGCGCCGCCAGTCGCGGGAGCGGTCGCCGGTGTTTTGAAAGGCTGCCCCGGTGCAGCCTCAGCCTTTTTTACGGGTGTCTCCAGAGCAGCGGCCCGAATTGGTTCAAGCACAAGGCGGTGGACTTCTTCCCGCACAGCTTCCCAATAGGTGCGCACGTCTGGGTGGATGGTCTCAGGCAAGTCGACTTCCAGCGGCAACTCCGTCTCCAGCAGACCCACGTAGCTGATCGCCGCAGCCAACAGATACAGCGTAGGTGTCCCATGGGGCGCATCATCGGTGTAAAGGTCCTCAGGCGTCATATCAAAAAGCACGCCGCCGTCGACAAGCTCCGAAATCACGCGGGCCACCGGCAATAGGTCGATGCGCACATCGGGGCGCTTAGATTGCAACTGCGTGACGTAGTCTTGATACCATTCGTCATAGTCGTCAGCGTTGAATCCTAAGTATTTGCGAAACTTGCGCGCCGAGGGCGGGAAACTCCCATAGCCGGACATGTCAGCCCATCCCTCGTAGATGACAAAGCGGTCCGGTGCTGCGTCGGCCATGCGGTCGATAACAGCCAGAGTGGCCGTCAAGGGCGACGCGTTGTCAGGGTTTTCGCCGTCAAAGGCCTCGGACGCGCTCTGGTATTGAATGAAATTGGCAGGGGTGATCATCACCACGTCCCAATCAACATCGTTGAAGTTGCGGAACTGCCGACCCCAGGCGCGGTCTACGCCGGAAAACCGCCAGTTCGCCTGCGGCGTTTCATTCTTGGCAAAATCGCGCAAAAACCCCCACTGTCCGTCGATCGCAATTGATTTGCCGTCGGCTTCGGCCAACTGCGCAAGCCAGTGCGGCACCGTGGTTTCGTCGGTGTCACTCTGATGGTGGACGAGGCTGTTGCCAAAGACATAGAGATTGAGCGCATCGCGCTCCTGTGCGGCAACACCGGAGCCAAAAACTGTGAGCAGGCCCAAGGCCATAGCCTGAATCAAACGCATGAAGCGATCCTTTACGTGTCGCGGTTGTTCCGAGTATGTGGCGATTCCGTACCCGCATGGAAGGGGGGAAGCTTGTCGCACGCGGAACCACATCTCGGTGACCTACGTAATCTTACAGGCTTGTCCCGCAGACATGCCACCGCCACTCTGGTGGCAACTCAAGGCGCAATGGGAGGCGCGGCGCATGATCGGCACAGCAGACCCTCAATCTCGAGGTTTTGATCCAGTCCGGCTTGACCGGATTGGCGACTGGATGGACCGGCTTGTGGCGGCGCGCCACCACGCGGGCAATGGCATCCTGATCGCTCGCGAAGGTGATGTAGTTTACGAACGCACCGCCGGTTTGCGCAGCGTAGAAGATGGCACCCCGTTTGAGCGGGACACCGTCGTGCGCATCTATTCCATGTCAAAGCCGGTGACGACAGTTGCCCTGATGATGCTGGCGGAAAAGGGTTTGTTTCATCTGGATGCGCCGGTGTCGGATTTCATTCCTTCTTTCTCGGATTGCACCGCTTTGATCCCGGGTGCCTCCCGGATTGATCAAGTTGAACCCTGCGCCACACCTACCTTGCATCAGCTTGCCACGCACACCAGCGGTACCAGCTATCCGTTCAATCCGGGCATTCTGCCCAAAGCGATGGCGGATCAGAACATCATTTACAAAAATGATCAGGAGCCATTGGCAGAACTGACCGACCGACTTGCTGCTTTGCCGCTGGCATTCAAACCCGGCAGCCGGTGGGAATATTCGGTTGGCATTGATGTTTTGGGGCGCGTGATCGAAGTGGTTTCCGGCAAACCGCTTGATGTTTTTCTTCAGCAGGAGGTTTTCGACCCGCTTGGAATGTCCGAGACCGGCTTTGCAGTCAGACCCGGTACCGAAGACAGGTTTGCGGCGCTCTATACCCCGCTGGCGGGTGACCCAATGGGACTAAATGATGCCCGCGCAGGAGAAGACAGTCTGCGTCTGGTTTATGGTCCCGACGATGCAGCCTTTCGCGCGCCCTCTCTTCTGAGCGGCGGCGGAGGACTCGTTGGGACGATGGACGACTACATGAAGTTCGCAGAAATGCTACGACGGGGTGGGGCCTTGGGGGATGCGCGGTTGTTGTCGCCTCGGACCTTGCGCTTCATGATGTCGAACCATTTGCCGGGCGACATCGCTTCTATGGGTCCGCAAAGCTTTGCGGAGCAACCGATGGAAGGCATGGGATTTGGTCTCGGCGGTGCCGTATTGCTCAACCCAGCGCGGGTGCGAGTGGCTGGCAACGTCGGTGACTTCAGTTGGGGCGGAATGGCTTCGACATTTTTCTGGGTCGATCCCGTGGAAAATATGTCGGTGGTGTTTTTCACCCAATTGGCGCCTTCGAGCTTTTACCCAACCCGACCACAAATCAAAGCAGTTGTGCACGCTGCATTGACCGGTTGATGCAACGCACGCTGTCTTAAGTGCCGGAATCGCGCAAAGGAACACCGATGCGATACCGACGTTTTGCAGATGTTTTACTGACAGGGAATTCGGCCGGATTTCAGCGTGTTAACCCGATTCTCGCCACAAGATTGGTTGCGGCGAAGAACATGGCTGCCACGCAAACGATGGATGGGCCCGCGGGTGTGTCCATTGTGTAGCTGAGCCACAAGCCTCCGCAGGCCGACGCCGCACCAACCAGTGCCGCACTGGCTGCCATTGCTTCCGGCGATCGTGTCACCGCCCGCGTCGCCGCCGCCGGGATCACAATCAAAGCCCCAATAAGTAAGGCGCCAACGACCTTGATTGCCACAGCCACAACCACGGCAAGTCCGATCGTCAGGACAAGTTGCTCGCGTTTGGGATCAATGCCGCTGGCATAGGCAAGATCCGGATTGAGCGTAGACGTCAAAAGGCCCTGCCATCGCCAGATCATCAAGGCAACCACACCGATTGCTCCCAGCCAGATTACGACAAGGTCGCTCTTTGACACGGCGAGGATGTCCCCGAACAGGTACGACATCGGGTCAATGCGAATTCCTTGCTGAAGCGACACTGCAACCAGGCCAAAGGCTAACGCACTATGCGCCAGCACACCAAGCAATGTGTCCATCGCATATCCCCGACCGGCAAGCGTTGTGACGGTGAGCGCCATAGCCAGAGCAACCGTGAGCGTGCCGATGAAAATCGATAGCCCAAAGGCCAGCGAGAAAGCCACGCCAAGGATTGCGGCGTGTGCGGTTGCATCACCGAAGTAGGCCATGCGACGCCAGACGACGAAGCATCCCAACGGTGCCGCTGCAAGAGCGACGCCGATACCTGCGAAAATCGCGCGCACCAGAAAATCATCAAACATATCAGTGGCTTTCGTGATGCTGATGGTCGTGGTCGCAGGCGTCCCCATCGTGGTGATGGTGATCATGTTCGTGGCGGTACAGCGCCAACGCACCGTGCGTGCCTGTGCCAAACAAAGCGCGATATTCCGGAGCAGAGGCCACCACTTCGGGTGCACCGTGGCAGCAGACGTGCCCGTTGAGACAGACCACGCGATCGGACGCGCTCATGACCACATGCAACTCGTGGCTTACCATGAGTATTGCAGCGCCTGTATCGCGGCGTACCCGCTCGATCTGGGTGTAGAAATCGGCTGATCCTGGCTGGTCGAGACCTGTCGTGGGCTCGTCCAGAATAAGGAGATCAGGTTCGTCCATGAGGGCCCTTGCCAGCAAAACACGCTGGAATTGACCACCGCTCAGGCCAGACATTGGCCGATCGGCGATGTCTTCGACGCCGGCTTGCGTAAGTGCCGCTAGAGCGGCGATCTTGGTACGCCGATTTGGCAGGCTCAGAAACCGGCCTGCGGTCAAAGGGAGAGTGGGATCAATTGAGAGGCTCTGAGGGACATACCCAATTTTCATGTCCGCCGCTTTCAGCACTGTCCCGCTGTCCGGCCGGATCGCGCCGATCACGCTGCGCAACAGGGTCGACTTGCCCGAGCCGTTCGGCCCGACAATCGTGACAATCTCGCCTTTGTCGATGGTCAGGTCCACATGAGACAAAGCCTGATGCGCGCCCAGCTTCACCGACATGTCTTTTATGGTGACCAACCTCATGTTGCGGGCTGACACGAGGGGCACAGGCCTTCGGCCTCGACCACTGTGCTTTCGATCTTGAAACCCATTTCCTTGGCAACTGCGCCAAGGCTAGCGCGCATGGACATGCCTGTTTCGGCAACCGTCTCGCAGTCCCGACAAATCAGGAAAACCGGGGCGTGATCATCCTGAGGGTGAGTACAGGCTACGTATGCGTTGAGCTTTTCGATTTTGTGCACAAAGCCATTTTCAGTCAGGAAATCCAATGCGCGATAGACCACAGGAGGCTGCGCGGCAAAGCCCTCTTCGCTGAGAAGGCCAAGAATGTCATAGGCCCCCATCGCGCGGTGTTCCTGCAATAGAATTTCCAGCACGCGCCGTCGTCCTTTGGTCAGCCGCAAGCCTTTGGCTGCGCAGACCTCTTCGGCAGCCTGCATGCCGCTGCCTACACAGGCAGCGTGATCGTGTTGTGCAAACCCGATACTATCCATTTGGACCTCCGACAGATTTCGACTTGATATAATATAACATTTTCATTAGTGCCAGTCATCGCGTCACATTAATACAAAGGTGCCCTGATGAGAATTCTCCCCGCAAGCTTCGTTGCCCTTCTGGGTGCCGGCATCGCTGCACAAGCCGAAGCGCCCCGTGTAACGACAGACATCGCGCCGGTCCATAGCCTTGTTTCAAAGGTCATGGAAGGTGTCGGAACCCCTGATTTACTGATCAAGCCGGGTGTCTCACCGCACGGCTATGCACTGCGTCCGTCCGAAGCCCGTTCCCTGCAAGACGCGGATCTGGTCGTCTGGATTGGGCCAAAACTGACCCCTCAGCTTGAAAAAACAATCGAGTCTCTGGCCGGTGATGCGCACCACATGGCGCTATTGAACCAAGAAGGCACCGTGGCTCACGACTATCGTTCTTCGGACGACTTTGAGGTCGCATCCGACGATGATCATGGCCATGACGATCATGCTGAACACGACGATCACGGTGACGAGGAGCATGCCGGTCATGATGATCACGATGATCACGGTGATGAAGAACATGCCGGTCACGATGAACATGAAGAACATGGTGACGAAGATCACGCTGGGCATGATGACCATGATCATCACGATCATTCCGGCACCGACAGCCATGCTTGGTTGGACCCTGAAAACGCCCGTGTTTGGCTAGGTTTGATTGCCGCCGAACTTTCTGAAATCGACCCTGACAATGCCGCGACATATGCGGAGAACGCAAAGAGTGCGCAGGCGGAACTTGATGTGCTCGAAGCGGACATAGCGGCGAAATTGGAACCGGTCCACGCCAGCCGCTTTGTCGTTTTCCACGATGCCTACCAGTATTTTGAAAAACGGTTTGACCTTAAGGCTGCCGGCGCTATCCGGGTTGGAGATGCTTCGTCGGCCTCCGCTGCGCGGCTCCGCGAAGTGCGGACTACTCTAAGTGACAACAAAATCGAGTGTGTCTTCAGCGAACCGCAATTCCCTGACGAGATTGTCGCCTCTGTTTCCGAAGGCTTGGATATCAAGACGGCTGAGGTTGATCCTCATGGCGCCACCCAGGAAATTGGGCCGGGTCTGTATTATGCGGTTCTGAGCAATCTAGCGGATAACTTCGCGGCTTGTCTGGACCACGATCACTAAGGGATTTGCGGAACCGTCAAAGGTTCAGCAAGATCATATTGCCGAGGCCCCAGAGCAGCAGTTGAAAATGCGTGTTCTGTGCGCCTTCGTGGCAGAACCAATAGCTGAAATGATTGCCAACCACGGTGAACATTGCCCAGACGCCGGTAAACATAAGAGCGCCCATCAATGCGGCCCCGCGTGCCATTGAAGGCAGAGCGATACCAAGGGTAGCCAAAGCAAGAAGAATAACGCCGACCCACATGACCACTACGGTTGTTACCTCGGCGGCGACGATCAAGCGGAACAGTCCCTTCTGCCATGCTCGGTTATGGATGGCTCTGTGCGCAACCCGGGCATATTCCTCAGGATAATCTTCTTTCATCCGCTCCATTGTGAGAACCTGTGCGGTGAACACTTCGTTGACCGGCGGATAAAGTATATTGTCCCGCACGCCAGTCGTCAGCCAGAGCGTTGGCAACAGGAGCGAGACTGTTTGCGCAAAGAGCAGCATGTCCATTGTGGTTCCCCATCATAAAAACGGGCCGCCCGAAGGCGGCCCGAGTTCCGTGCGCTGACCGGATCAGGTCCAGTGCAGCTTGGCTGGGTGGATCTCGAACGAGATGTGGTGAGCACCACCTTCGAGGCCTTCAACCGTGTGGTTGTAGAGCGAACGCCAGTAAGGCTGAATGGTGACAGCGTCTTCTTGGAGCATCGCCTCACCTTTTGCCATCAGCTCGCGACGTTTCTCGATGTCGGCTGTTGCCAGCGCCATCTCAAGGTTCGCGTCGAACTCGGGGTTAGAGTATCCGAACTCGTTCCAAGCTTCGCCGGAACGATAGGCAAGCGCCCAAATCTGAACGCCGAGGGGGCGGTGGTTCCAGTTGGTGGAGCTAAATGGATACTTCGCCCAGTCATTCCAGAAGGTGGAACCTGGCAGGATGGTCCGCTTGACGTTGAAACCAGCGTCGCGCAGCTGAGCCGCGACAGCGTCGGTTGTATTCTTGCGCCATGCATCGTCAATCGAGATGATTTCCATCTCGAAATCGCCCATGCCTGCTTCGTCCAGAAGCGCCTTTGCGCCAGCCGGATCATGCTTGAGAGCGGGCAGAGGTGCGTATTCCGGATGCATCGGACCAACGTGGTGGTTTTCTGCGACCTGGCCTCGGCCGTCGTATCCGAGTTCCAGCAGAACGTTGTTGTCTACCGCCATCGCGATTGCTTTGCGGACTTTGGGGTCTGCATATGGCTGTTTTCCGTCGACTTCTGCCAGTTGGTTCGGGCGGATGACGATGGTCGCTGCGGTCACAATCTCGTTTTCTACCCAGCCATCAAGCGACGACACGAGGTCGATGAACTCGCCGTCCACGGAATAGAGCATGTCGACTTCCTCAGACTCCGCAGCGGCAACCCATGCCGCAGGATCGGTGCCGTAGTCGATGTACTCGATGGACTCCATCCAAGCGCCGTTACCGGCGTTCCACCATGTGTGCCCGTCGTTGCGCTTGAGAACAGCTTTGACACCGACCTCGAGGCTTTCAGGCAGGTATGGACCTGTACCAACAGGGTTGGACAGCATGTCGTCCGGGTTGTGCGAGCTGTGCACGATTGCGGCTGGATAGTCGGCCATTCCCGGAATCAGCGAGATGTCCGGCTTCGGCAGGTTCAGCTTTACGGTATGGCTGTCGACCACTTCGATGCCGCCGTCGACCGCCTTGCCAGTGGCTTCGTCGATAAGCGTCGCGAAACGTCCGGCCATCGAGTTGCCTTCAACTTCTTTTTCACACCAACCGGCGATGTTGCGCGCAACGTCCTCTGCGGTGAAGTCGTCGCCATTGTTCCACTTCACACCCTTACGGACGTTAAGAGTATAGGTCTTCGCATCTTCGGAAATCTCCCAGCTTTCCAGAAGCCCAGGACCAAAGGTCCCATCGCGGCCATAGTCTACGAGATACTCAAGCCAGCCGCGCGAGAAGTTGGCGATCTGCGACCAGTCATAGGTGCGCGGGTCTTTGAGGGCGCGCACTTCCATTTGGATGCGCACGGTGCCTCCGTCTTTGGCGTGCCCGTCCGCATAGGCGGGTGCCGCCATGCCCAGCATGCCATAAGCGGTGGCTGCGGTCGCGCCAAAGGCGCTTGCAAGCGCGAGGAATTCGCGGCGGTTCACTTCGTCCTCGCCCACCTTGTGGGCCTGGTCGACGATAACCTTTGGCATCGGCTTGCCAGTACGTGTCTTAAAGGTCATTTGCTTCCTCTCTGTTGTAGTCGGGTACTCCCGGGATGCAGACGTTGCTGCGCTTGTTTTGGCGAGCAGTGGTAACCCGCCGGTTTGTTATTCCTTGGGTCGCATCTCATTCAGCCCGTCTTCGGGGCCTATGGAGACGCAGAGGCTGGTCAGTTTTCGAGGTTCATGCCACGGCCAGGGCGTTCCCCTGTGCATAACGGCGCGTTGGTCCCAGATCAGAACGTCCCCCTCTTGCCAGCGGTGGCTGTAGGTGAAGCGATCCTGCGTGCAAAACGCAGTCAGCTCTTCCAGCAGCGTCTGGCTTTCCTCCTTAGTATAGCCTTCCACGGCGTAAGCGTGCGAGGCAATATATAAACTTTCCGTGTGGTTAAGCGGATTCGTCAAGACCGCTTTCCATTTTTGTGCTGGCCATTTGTGGAACATGGGTAGCTTTGCGAGTGTCTCTGAAATCTTCGCGCGGGAGGTGGCATAGTGGTGCCAGATAGCCCGGCCGCGGATCTTCTCTGCGAGTTTCTCAGGCATCTCGCGCCAAGCTGCTCGCGTAGAGGCAAGTTCGGTGGCGCCGCCACTGGACGTCACAACGCGACCCACAAGAATGTTGGTCAGCGCCGGTACGGGCATGAAGGTGCTGTCTGAGTGCCAGAGCATGTTAGATTGTAGGTTGAGCGTGTGCAGGTCCATCTGGTCCGTTACCGACCCGTCCTGTCGAATATTCGACACTTCGGGCACCTGGAAGGCTTCGTCGGGTTTTCGTTCGTCGGCATTGCGATCTTCGATTCTCCCGAACAGACGTGCCAAAGCCATATGTTGTTCGTCACTCAGGGACTGACCGCGAAACAGCAACGCAGAGTGCTCCTCGAAGAGTGCGCGTATCTCGGGGTACAGTGAATTGGCTTTCACGTCGGCAAGCTGGAGGTCGTGAATCTCAACGCCGAACTCGGGTGAAAGCGGTGATGTGTCGAAGTTAGACATCGGCATCCTCCGGAATGAGTTCTTCGATCTGCTCTGGACTCAAGTGTGCGACGTTTTTCCACTCGCGCGATTTGGCAGAGTTCAATAGCCCCTTTGGATCCATCCGCTTTTTCCAAGCGAGATGACGGTAATCGGCGTTCTTTAGGCCTCCGCCTTCGACCATACAGATGTGGGCATCGTAGACCGCGAAACCATCCTTCTCGTAGATCGCTTCAATTTCCCGCAAGCGGGGTTCGTCGGTGAACCAGATTATCGGAAGATCAAAAGACACAATCTCTTTGTTGAGAAGCGCGAATTCGTGGTGCATCCAAACGTCATCGCCCAGTTTTGGAGCGAGCGCCGCGACTTTGGCAGGGTCTGGCGGCGTGGGCACTCCGACTTGAAGGTAAGTGGCAGACCGGTCGGCCTTGAGCACTTGAAGTGTGGTGTGGTTATAGGAGAATTCAAACACATGGGGCAGTTTGGCGGCCGCGAGCTCTGCTTCGCTCATCGCGAGGTCGACCGATCCTGATTGCATGGCAACCAACGACCGGTATGCATCAAGATCTTCGCGCGGCACCAAGGAGACCATCAGGTGTTTCTCCGGGCGAATGTGCCCCTCCAGTTTTGGAAAGTAAGCACAGATGCGCGCATCCACCGTCGAAACAAGTTTGCGGCCAACTTCAGCACTTTGTGCGAGAGCATAACCTGCCGAAAAGCACTCCTCATAACTGTCGAAAGTCGCCATACAGCCGATCCAGTCACGGTGTGGCACAGTGCGTAACGTCACCTCTGTGATCACGCCATTGAGACCCCAAGCATGGTGCATGTGGTTGATGGCATCTCCTTCGAAAAGGTGTTCCTCGGGAGCAGCAGTGACAGACATGGCACGCAAGGACAGGATATTTCCGGGGTCACGCAACATGCCGTTTGCGACAGAGCCTATGCCAGAGCTTCCACCGCCTACAAAACCACCGATTGTCGCTATGTCCTGAGTGGAAGGGAAAATCGCAAGCTCCCATCCTTTGGCGTTCAAGGCCTCGTTCACTTCCTTGATGTTGGCGCCAGCCTGAACGGTAACAAAGCCATCTCCGATGTCGAGAATGTCGCTAAACGCCGTCATGTCCAAAATGAGTCCGCCGTCCATCGGAACGGCCTGGCCATAGTTTCCGGTTCCGCCACCGCGAATAGTAATCGGCGCGTCAAAAGCATGCGCCACGCGCAAACACTGCGCGATTTCATCAATAGATTGGGGCAACGCCACCAAATCACCAAAACTGCGCTTCAGTTGTGCATTCAAAATCGGTGAATACCAGAAGAAGTCGCGGGAACGGCGTTTTACCGTCGAGGTTTCTGAAATGGTTTCCACTGGATCAAGGGCGCAGGCGAAAGCCTCCCAATCGATAACAGTCTTGCCGGATAAGGATGTGTTCATCGTGTCAGCTCCTTTAGAAGCGTGGTTGCGGGCCTGTGCGCTGCGCCGCTGACAAGGATTGAAAGATCGCTCGCATCTGCGATCCGGAATTCGGAAAGTGGGGCGTCTTGGAGTGACGGTGAGGACAGGCCGATGGCGTCGCCTGCGGTCGTCGTGATTGCCGGAAGCCAGAGGTCAAGCGGTGGATCCAAGTGACTGGCCAGGACGGCGAGTTCTAAAGCGCGCACGGGATCGTGGCGTCCGACGGGACAAAACGCGTCGCGCACGTTGTCTGTTCCGATCACCACTTGGACGCCCATGTCTCGCAGTTCATTTATCGGAGTTATGCCGCGCGCCGCCGGAACAGATCCGGCGCGCCCTTGGAGGTATAGGTTCGTCGTTGGGAGCGAGACGATGAAAATGCCAGCTCGAGCGAGTTTGTCGATGATACGTTTTCTGACCTCGTCGGGTTGAGAGGCGAGACTGACGGCGTGACCACAAAGAATTGGACCTTTGTGACCGGTTTCCAACGCAATGTCGGCAATGATTTCCAGCCCATTGCTTGACGGATCAGTTGTTTCGTCAACGTGGAAGTCGAGGGCGAGGCCCCTATCCGCAGCCGTTTTGAAGGCGTTCAATATGCCTTCGCGCGTTCTTGTGTGGTTCAGCACAAAACTGCCGAGGGCGTGGCCGGAGGGGATCTGTTTTGAGACCTTCGACGCAAAGGCAGGATCGGCGAGTTGGTCAATTCCAGTAAGCGCGGCAAGCTGTAGATGCAGTTTGGTGTCTTGGGCCATCTCAAGAAAAACTGACCATGCCAGCGGAGCGGAAGATTCTTGCCCCCAGTCAACGTGCGAACGGATGGCCTTGCATCCCGCCGAAGAAGCTTCAGTCAGGCCGCGTGTTGCGCGGGTGCGCAGATCTTCTTCCGTCCAGTTATCTTTATCGGCGCGCTGAGCCTCTAGCGCTGCAGATAGATCGCCTCCGGTGAATTGCATGCGGTCAATTGTGTGACACTTGTCCAAATGGGCGTGGGACTCGACCGGAGCCGGAAACAACAGCTTGGTCGCAGATGTAGAGTCGCCGCGTATTAGGCCGCCGATCCGATCACCCTTCAGCAAGAGCGTACCGACAAGGCAGTCGCTGTGGCATTCACCTACAAAACCGCGCAGTCCTTCGGCAAGCGAGCACGGAATTGCGACATCAGGAACGAGTTGAGTGGCCATGGCTTTCATGACCTACGCCGCCGGATCAAACTTCGAGAAGTCACGCAGGAAGCTGGCAAAACCTTGCGCTGCAGAATCAAGAAGCGCGTGGCCCTTGGCAGTGGTCGCGGCCGCGGCATCGCCACAGGCGCCGAAATCATTGAGGTCGTCGATGACCCAGCCCGGTCTCATGGCTTGTCCAGTGAGTCCGATCCACGACCCGTTTTCCTGCCAATCTCGACTTTTGGAACGGAAGTTCCGAGCCTGTGCCATGTCGACCAGATGAGGTTTCGCAGCCAGCATTGGACTGGTTTCGCTGTCGCCTCCGTGCTGGTCATGGCTAAGATCACCTGAGTCCATAATGCCGTTCCACTGGGCGAACCCGAACCAGCTTCCGTGCGCGGTAATCAAGCCATGAGTGATGCGCAACTCGCGACAAGCAATTTCCAGAACGGCGGTGTTTCCGCCGTGGCCGTTGAGCATGCACAACCTATTCACGCCAGCACGCGCAACGCTCGCGCCAATATCGTCAAGCGTTGCGAGTAGGGTGCGGGCAGAAACGCTCAATGTGCCAGGGTGCTTGGCATGCTCATTGCTTTTGGTGATCTGTAGTGCCGGGAGGATCAGCGCGTTGGTGTCTTTGCTCCAAAGCGGCAAGCTTCGATCCAAAACGGCCGCTACAAGGTCACTGTCGACCGAGACCGGCAGGTGAGGTCCATGTTGCTCCGTTGCGCCCAATGGGAGAACGGCGACTGTATCTTCAGGAAGGTTGCCAAAGTCGGGCGCCTTCAGATCGGCCCAATATCCCTGCATTTCGGCTCCTCGCGGTTTGGGGAACGCAAGAGGCCAAAACGACAAAAGCCACGCGCGTTCACCGAGGTGAATGACGTGGCCCTACAGCTGTGCCAGAGTTGCCATTATCATTGCAAAGCTGCAGGACAGGTGCAAGGTGTTGCGTAAACTCCAAGGAGAATAGCCGTGAAACCGCTCAATCCTGACAGCATTGCCGCCCCCTTCGCGCGCTACTCACATGGCGTAGAAGTTCCCGTGGGCCATCGTTTGGTTCGCACATCCGGTCAGCTTGGACTGGCTGCAGACGGATCAATTCCAGAGGGGGCAGAAGCCCAAGCAGAGATTTGTTTTGCGAACATAAGGCATATTCTGGCTGAAGCCGATATGAACTCCGATGACGTGGTTCACGTGTCAGCTTATGTGACGGAGCGAGTTCACATGGCCGGCTACATGGCGGCGCGCGATACCTTTCTTGCCAAACGCGACACTTTGCCGAGTTCGACCCTTGTAATTGTGTCCGGCTTCACCCGTCCTGAATTCGTGGTTGAAGTAGAGGTTTGGGCTTCGGCGCCATGATGCTGCAAGGGTGACGGGTGCGATATCCCTGTGGTATCGTTCGAAAAAAACACCAAGAGGGCAGAGTATTTGCGCATTCTCAGCGTCACATCGGTTCGCAATGAGGGACCTTATCTGCTTGAATGGATTGCCCATCACAAAGCAGCAGGTGTTTCGGATTTTTTGATCTATTCAAACGACTGCGACGACGGCACCCACGAACTTCTTAACGCGTTGGCCGCCGAAGGGGTCGTGACCCACGTTCCGCATGTTCCGGAAAAAGCCAAATCCATACAGTGGCAAGCCCTTCGCGCAGCGTGGAAACACCCTTTAAGAAAAGAAGCAGACTGGATTTTGGTGAGTGATGTTGATGAGTTCATCAATATCCACGCAAAAGGCCATACAATTCCGGACTTGATCGAAAGGTTGCCAAAGGACGCGGATGCCATCGTTTTACCGTGGCGCTTGTTCGGGAACAACGGTGTGTCAGGTATCGATGCTCTTCCGGTAACGGAGCAGTTCACTCGGGCGATCCCCGCGGACGCGCAGTATCCGATCGCGGCGAGCCTATTTAAGATGCTGTTTCGTGCGAAGGGGCCGTTCAACCAGTTTGGCGTCCACCGACCAAAACAAAAACCACGCGATAAGGCGCGTCTGCCAAAGATCTTCAACGGATCAGGCGAGGCTATGCATCCGTTTCTTGCAGATCACCCACAGCGACTGTCGTTGTGGCAACTGGGCGTCGCCCGTGACTTGGTCGAACTCAATCACTATGCCATTCGCTCCGCTGCCGGCTTTATTGTGAAACGCGACCGTGGATTGCCCAATCGAGCCACCAAAAAAGTCGATCTGGCGTATTGGGTAGAGCGAAACTTCAACACGATTGAGGACTGTAGTATTTCAAACATGTCCGCTGCGACAAAAGCGGCAACTGAAGAATTGATGCGTTTACCTGATGTGGAGGAGCTCCATGTTAAGGCACTGAAGTGGCACCGTGCACGGTTTGAGGAGTTGATCAAACAGCCCGAAAATCAAGAGCTTATGTCACAAGTTCTCTGCGCAGGAAGTTCCGAAGTTCCGAGCCCTCAATTGCAGAAAATGTTGGTTCGATGGTATCAAGTTGCCAACAAAGAAAATTCATAAGGCCTCTGAAGGGGCCGAGCAGGTCGAAAAAATGAGCAAACCCGCGTTTTTCAGACGCCAGATTTCGCATTCTGCAGTAGGGCAAGCTACGCTTTTGGCGTGTCTCGATACGGCACCGGGCCAAGCCATGGCCTTTTTCAAAACTGGAGTGGAAACTGACCGCTTTGCGCAGGTCGATGGCTGCAAACTCTCGGTGATGCGCAGCGTAGGCAACGGCGCTATCGCCCATTTGGAAGACTTTGAAACAGTGCCAGGGTTGGCAATTGACGGTCAGAGCCAAGACTTGCCTCTAACAAAAACCGAGCTGGATCTGTTTGAGGGACTCAATTGCTTTTTGGCGGTTCGCAACGGAGAGAGCGCCGAAAGTACGCTAACTTGGCTTGAGGTGCATGCCAGAAGCCAAGACCTGCAAGCGGCATTGATAATCGACCGCGCCAAGCCTGGCGATGACGAAGGGTACGTTGATGCTGTCGAAGCAGGGGTGGGCTCTATCAGAGGACTCAAGACTGTTGTCGTTTTGCGGGCCGATGTGCCCCTTGGCCAGAATGACTTGCCGCCTGAACAGCACCCGTTCAATGCACCTGATGCGCCAGGCAAGGACCGGATGGATATTCCGGATCCAGAGCCGTGGTCTTCGCCGCTTGGAGAGCTGCAGTTATTTGAATTGATGCGCTACTGGTTCCTGGCGAAAGCGCGTGCTGTGGCGCTCTTGGATATCTCGGATGTTTTAAGCGATGAAAAAGGCAAGGGTGTCAAAGGCAAGACAGTGTTTGACAAGGCGGAGAAATCGACAACGGGGTCAATCAATCTGGTTGGGCTGCACTGTTACCCTTGGCGCGTGCGAAACGATGATGAGGTCAGCTTTGGTGACCATATCTGTGTGCAGTTTGACGCCACCCAGGCTCGTCGTCGGTGGTGTGTGGCGCCTGCCAAAGCCAAGCCAGATGCCGTCTGGCGGCTGATCCGAGTGGTTGGAACGCGTCCTGCGAATGATGAGTGGGTCAAATTTTTCCGCTTCATGGGGCTGCGCCACCCGGCAGACACCGTATCTCAGATTGTGCCGAAAACATCGCTTATTGAAGATACCGAACTGTTGAAGATGTCGCGAAAGGTGTTTGAACATAAGCCTCTGCGCATGCCAGAGCTGGATGCACCAGAGGTTAATCTTGATAACAATGAAGTTGCGATCATCACCTGCATGAAAAATGAAGGCCCTTTCATTCTAGAGTGGTTGGCCTATCACCGTGCGATCGGCGTAAGCCGGTTCATTGTTTACACAAACGATTGCAACGACGGGACCGACAGTTTCCTGGATCTGCTGCAGGAAAAGGGCATCGTGCAGCATCGTGACAACCCTTTCAAAGGCACAGGTCTCAAGCCGCAGCATGCGGCTCTTCAAGCTGGTGAAAAAGAACCCATCATCAAGGACGCCGATTGGGTGATTTCGATGGACGTGGATGAGTTCATCAACATCAAAACGGGCGATGGTACTTTAAAAGCCTTATTCGAGGCTGTGCCGAACGCGAACTTGATTTCCTGCACGTGGCGTTTGTTTGGAAATTCAGACGTACATGAATACGTGGACGAACCGCTCACGGCACAATTCACTCGCTGTGCATTGGAGCAAACCCGCAAACCACACCAAGCTTGGGGTTTCAAAACCCTTTATCGCAATATTGGTTTGTTCAAGAAGCTCGGCGTACACCGACCAAAGGGACTCAACCCCCAACTCTGGTCCCACATCAATTGGGTCAATGGGTCAGGGAACCCGCTGCCGCGCGACATGTATCGCAATGCGTGGCGATCAACAACTTCGACGATCGGGTACGACCTAGTGCAACTCAACCATTATGCTGTGCGATCTGCGGAGAGCTTCCTAGTGAAGAGAGATCGCGGGCGTGTGAACCATGTCGATCGCGATCAAGGCATGGCGTATTGGTTCCGCATGAACAACAACGTCGACGAAGACACATCGATTCAGCGAATGATCCCTGCAATGCAGGCTGAGATGAACCGATTGCTGGCTGATCCCGAGATTGCGGAGGCACACGCATTTTCCGTGGATAAACATCGCGCAAAAATCGACGCGCTTAAGCAAACTTCAAACTATGCCCAGTTCTATGATGATCTGACGAGTGCGCGTCAGGAGCGTTTGGCCCGAATGCATCCTTATTTCGGTGCAAATGTGTTCCTCGCCGGGCCGGAAGTGATCCCGGATTGGGTTTGGGAACGCGAAGATCTCCCGGAAGATTTTTTCTTTACGGTGGAGAAGCAAGAAACGGCGCATTAACCGCGCGGCGTTAGATTTGAAATTCGGAGACAATGGCCTGATGTTGGGCTAAACTGTTCTCAAATAAAGAACAAAGGTGAGGCAAGATGGCCGGGCTTCCTGAAATTGCATCGTTGTGGATCGGCGGACGACTGTCATGGTTGGAGCAGTTGTGCCTGAAGTCTTTTGCCGATATGGGACATCACACCACGCTTTATAGCTACGAGGAAATCCCGAATATTCCCGAAGGTGTTCACGCAGCAGATGCCGCCGAGATTTTTCCGGGTGAGCCCATGCACCGCCACGTGCGAACCGGCAGTCCTGCGATCCACGCGGACCTATGGCGGCTGAATATGCTTGCCAAGACTGACAAGATCTGGGTCGACGCAGACATTTATTGCTACCGTCCGTTCAACTTCACCCGCAAAACAGTTTTTGGCTGGGAGAAAGACGGACTGGTGTGCAATGCGGTTCTTGGTCTGCCAAAAACCTCCCGCGCCTTGAAAGGTATGCTGGAGTTCTTTGAGGACGAGTATGCGATTGGCCCTTGGTTGAAACCCTGGCAACAAAAAGAGCTTCAGGCTGAAAAGGATGCGGGAAAACCCGTGCATATGACTGCCCAGAACTGGGGCTTCACAGGGCCGGCCGCAGTAACATGGTTTCTGAAAGAGTCCGGCGAAATCAAATATGCTGAACCAGTAGAGGCTTTCTACCCTGTTTCCTTTAAAGACAGGAACAAGATGTTCCAAAGCAAGTTTGACATTGAAAAGGATTGGCTGACGGAAGACACCAAGGCTGTGCACTTTTGGGCGCGCCGTATGAAGCCGCGTCTGCAAGAGGCCGAGAACAATCGCCCACGCCGTGGTTCGTTCATGGACGTAGTTATGAAGAAGCATGACATTGATCCTGATGCGGCACCGATCCCCGCCAAGAAAATCACGCACAAAGCACCCGTGAATGATCCGGAATTCCGTGCCAAGATCGCAATTGAATCTCTAAAGGGCGAAGCCTCCGTCGAGAAGATCTCCCGCGATTTTCTCGTAGACAAACAGTTCATCAAGGATTGCCGAGCCAAGTTGATCGCGGCAGCGCCAAGCCTATTCCAAGAGGGATAAGCGATGGATCATCGTCCTCGAATTCTCGACAACTATCTGCACACCAAACATTTCTTGCAATTGGTGAACGTGCCGGTGTTTGGAACGCCTTTTCTGTATATGAAAAACCATAAAGCGGCCTGTACCACAGTGCTCGCAACGCTCATGGATCATCTGATCAAGTTGCGCGGCGACGGTGGCGAGACCATCGATATGACCAGCGTACATACGCCGCCCAAGTCGCTTTTGCTGACGGGACCTCGCGGGCTGACAATGGAGCGGGTGATGGAAGCTTTGGCTGATCGGCAAGTATTTCGTTTCACCATAGTGCGTGAACCTGTCGCCAGAACAGTGTCGTCCTTTTCCGACAAGATTGTGAAAGGGGAGAAGCAAAAGGCCAAGTTGATGCGTCATCTGAAACGGCCGGTAGATGACGAGATTTCACTATCCGAGTTTCTGGACATTATGGCTCATGACGAAGCGGCGAGGGACATTGATCGTCACTGGCGCAGCCAGCGCAAGGAGGTGTCCTATGATTTCATCAATTACGATTTCGTAGGCGATATGGCCGACTTGAACGGCGCAATGAGCCACGTGGTCAAGACGATCTTTGGTGTGGACACGCCTGAACTTCAGGACACCCGGAAATCCCTTGGTCATAAATCAGCCAGTGCGGAAATGATCGAAGCGATGACGTCTAAAGACAGGCGGAATATTGAAACCGCTTTTGGCGAGGACTTCGAAATGTATGAGGACGTGCGCCAACGGCTCGCGCGGGCTGCGTGATGGTGGAGGTCGCAACGGCAGAACCTACGCAGCACGAATGGCGGGCGAATCTCGAAAAGGTTGGCGCAGCTCAAGGTTTTTACGAAGCGCTAGGCGATGAGCATACGGCCCTGTTTGTGGAACGCGGCAAAACTTTGATCGTAACCTTCGAGAACCTAGATCACGTGTACGAACGCGGTGAAGATCGCATGCCCTGGGGGTATGATTTTGTCACTTCCCGAGGCTGGTCAATGCTGGGATTGATGGCGCATGACTGGACTTGGTACCGAGATGACGCCGTGCACGATTTCTTTGATCGCCTGAGAGAAGAGGGTTTTTTTTCGCGGTTTGACAAAGTGATTTTTTATGGTGCTTCGATGGGTGCTTATGCGGCTTCAGTGTTTTCGGCTGCGGCGCCTGGAGCTACGGTGATTTGTATTTCGCCTCAAGCCACGCTTGATCGAGAGATTGCCAGCTGGGAAACAAGGTACCGAAAAGCGTGGCGCCGCAACTTCCATAGCCGGTATGCATACGGGCCCGAGATGGTTCAATCTGCAGAAGCTGTACATGTTTTTTATGATCCGCGTGCGCCCTTGGATGCGATGCACGCCGCGCTATTTCGGGGAGAAAACGTCACGAAGTATCGTTGCCGGTTTATGGGGCACCGAATTGCGTCACTATGGCTGTTGATGGGTGTCCTCAAACCGGTGATCGAAGGTTGTGTGGCAGGGACAATGACGCAAGCAGAGTTCTATACCCTATTGCGTCGCCGCAGAGAGATCGGACGGTTTCAGAAGGAAATGCTTGCGGCGTTGGAAAAGGCAGATCGGCCCAAGTTAATCAAACGCTACTGTGAAGCTGTGCTGGCTCGACGTGGCGCACCCGTGTTCAGAAAAGCTTTGCGTGCGGCGGACGCGCGCATCGCCAAGTTCAAAAACTGATCACTTTCGAAGCAGGGTATCGCCAAAGCTGATCTTTGGAGTCAGTGTGACTGCTTTGTCAGTTTCCTCGTTGTTGACCCGGGCAGCGATGATTTCGGCAGCTTTCACTCCGATCTCCCGCCGGCACGCATCCATCGTTGCCAATTGACGTGGCAAACCCTGTAACAACTCAACGCCGTTAAAGCCGGCCAGACCGATTTGGCCAGGTACGTCGATCCCTTTCTCCAAAAGGTAAAGGAGCCCTCCCGCGCCGATCATGTCGTTAGAGTAGTAGATGAAATCAATGTCCGGGCTGCGTTCCAGAACGGCTTTTGTCATTTCGCGACCTTTGGCGAGCGCGGATCCACCGGAGTAAAACTCACGTTCTGCGACCTCTACACCAGACTTGGCTAGAGTTTCGGTGAAACCTTCGAACCGCTTGCGTGCGCGATGGTCCAAAGGCATTTTGGTGCCAAGGAAGGCTATTTTCTTATAGCCAGCTTCGAGGATTGATGCGGCCATCACGCGCCCGGCGCGTCTGTGCGAGATGCCCACCATCGAGTCTACTGCCTCTCCGTCGGCGTCCATGATCTCGACAACGGGAATGCCGCTTGCGTTCAACATAGCACGTGCTGCTTCTGTGTGCTCGAGCCCTGCGATGATCACACCTGAAGGACGCCAGGATAGCATTTCGTAAAGAACTTTCTCTTCTTTTTCAGGCAGGTAGTCTGTGACACCGACCACAGGTTGGAGTTCGGTGTCTTCAAGAACCTGGCTTACACCAGCAAGAACTTCCGGGAAGACCATGTTGGAAAGAGACGGGATGATGACGGCAACCAGGTTGACCCGTTGGCTTGCCAAAGCGCCTGCGATCTTGTTGGGGACGTATCCAAGTTCCTTAGCTGCGGTGAGGACTTTTTCTCGCGTCGTTGCGGAAACATCACCGCGATTGCGCAGCACGCGGCTTACGGTCATTTCCGACACGCCCGAGGCTTCGGATACATCGCGAAGGGTCAAGGAACGGTTGTTTTGTGTCATTGATTATTTTCCCGCTGATCTGCCTGTGATGCTAGCGTGAACATCTCAGGCTGTTCAAGCGGTTAGGGAGCAGTTTAAGCTCATGGATCAGGCTTTTGGTACTCCGGCGCTGACAGCGTAGCTTTCGACGGGCTGGGATACGTTGTGAAGCGACACTGGCCCAAGCGGAATACAATCGTTGCACTGATCTGCCAGATCTTGGGAAACGACGATGCGGTGTCCGACCTTTTTTCCGTAATCCCCGAGGCGTGCCGCAACGTTCGCTGGCTGCCCGATTACGGTGAAGTCTAGTCGCTCCTGTGAACCGACATTTCCATAAGTTACTGTTCCGTGGCTCACGCCAATGGAACACTCGATACGCTTTGTGCCTTCGGCCGCTTGTCTGTCCAATTCGGCAACTATTCCCTTGCTGGCTGCTATGGCGTTTGTGCAGCCCTCGATCCCTTTCTCCCCATCGGGAAACACTGCGAGCACCGCGTCTCCAATGAACTTCAAAACTTCGCCGCCGTTTTCATGCACCACACCGGAAGCTGTTTCGAAGAACCCGTTCAACAAATCGATGTAATCATCCCGACCAAGTTTTTCCTCCAGCCGAGTTGACCCTCTCAGGTCGCAGAACATGATTGCGGCATCGATTTCATCGCCATCGCCACGTCGGATTTCCCCGCCTAAAACGCGCGCGCCGGAGCGTCTTCCGACATAGGTTTCCAGCAATGACTGCGCATTTTCCTTTTGGGTGAAGACTTCGAAAAAACGGCTAATGACGCTGGAGACTTCGAATGTTAGCCCGAGGTTCGCGGTTGTGAACCCGTCAGGGTGATCGCTTGTCAGCGTCAGCACATTGACTTGGCCGTTCGAAAAAAAGAGTGGCATGGCGACATAATCTGTAGCTCCTTCTTCCTTGAGGTCCTTCATGATGGGGAATTGCATGTGCTCTTCCGCAACGTCCAGTTTTTGTCTTACGCCTCCCAGTCCTTTGGACACGTGGCTCAGCGGGGAATTCTTGAAGCTGGGATGGTCGTATAGCTCATACGAAGGGGCGAAGGTCGTGATGTCCTCGACACCACGCTTCCAGATGTAGTTTTTCCCAGCGATCAGAGGATGCAATGACCAGATCATTGCGGACATGCGTGAGATGGCGATTCCGCTTTCGAGCATTTTCCCAGCTAGGGCACGTAGGAAGTCTTCAGGAGTGTTCTCAAATGCCGCACCACGCATCAGCCAATCAACGAGCGGCCCGCTAATATTTCCGTCGCCACCCGGATCGAGAGTGACTCCACCGAGATCGATGTCAGTATAGCTGTCGGCCATGAAACCGATGTAGCCGTTTATGCCGCGGCTTTCCGGTAGCGCATCATCATACGACCAAATGCCGTTCTCGACCGTTTCATCGCTGAGAAGCAAATTTCGATATCGCGCGGTGCCCTTGAAGGGGCAGAAGGTTTTTAGAGCTGTTTGGTCTGAAAGAGCCACCAGAACATCTTCAATCGGGAGGTATATCTGGGGCTTGAGGCGTGTTTCGTACATGACTTTTGCCCGAGTGCTATCCGCCAGCACAGTACCGTTGCGAAGAATTCGTACGCGTCCGTCTATGGGTTCGATGTCAATGCCGTAGCCTGACGCCGTATTGAAACGGGACCCTTCCATTGGGCGACCCTCCCTTATCTCTTGGTGCGTTATGTGAGGTCTGCGTCGATGGAATCCAAGCCCGACCGGCTGTAAGACCGGTGAAACGCCGTGGCTCAAAATTGGATCATAGAACCCGAATTACATCCTTGTCGATGGCAAGCATGTAGCCTTTTCGGGCAATGTTTTTCACCAGCAGCTCGCTTACCATCTGGTTTCCCAGACTGTCGCGAAGGCGTTTGATCCGCGTCGCTCCCGCGGCTTCTTCACAGTCGGCAGCAGGTTTGCCGGAAATCATGGCCTCTATCTCTATTCCGGAAATCACATCATCATCCAACCGGGCTTCTGCAAGGACCGACAATGTTTCCATGGCCGCATCGGTGAGTTTAAATCCCATATTGTTGAGATAGACCGTTTTTTCGTCGCGGCTCACGATCAGGGAGTTCACCTGAATCCCTGCGCGTTCAATCTGTGCCATCCGCCGGTTCATCATGACCAGCGCAACCAGAAACACTAAGGCTGCAACAAGCATAGCGGCGGCAAATACCAGAAGAACAAGGATCACCAATCTGTAGCTTGCCAATGTGTCGGCGAAGGCAGTTCCGGATTGCGCAAGGATTTCCAGAAGTCTGATTTCTGCCTGACCAGTGAGTGAATCGTTTTCCAGAAACAACTGCTCAACACGTGCGTTGAAGGCGTTGGCGTCTGGCAACGTCGCGATCAGCAAAACCGTGGCGATCAGCAAAATGACCACGATTGCGCCGATACCGATGCCCACGATCCGGCCACTGTTGCGCCGCGATTCAGAAGCGGAGGTAAAATTGCCCTGCACTGGCTTCCTTTCCCGAGAGTTGGGTTTTGTCAAAAACAGAGAGTACATTTAGCAACTTCCAGCCATCTTTGGCGATACGCGCTTTGATCTCGGTTCTGGCGGACGCTTTATCGCAGCCGGAATTCAGTGCGATTACACCGTAGTGCAGACGCAAGGGGTTGTCCTTTTTGGCCTTGTAGTCTGCGTAACACTCTGCGGCCGCAGCCGGACTGGCGATTGAAATTGCGAGGCCGACAACCGCAATGCGCGTGATTTGAGAAAGCGAATAAGACATGAGGTGAAAGTGCGCCGAAATTGCCTGTTATTCAATAACCGCAAGCGCGTTTCACTCGGTTATCACATAACAAGCCACTGATATTGAGCGATTTTTGAAAGCCCGGCGAATGTTGGCTCGTCACCGGCGCACAAAGCGCCACCTATCGAGCACATACATGACAGGAAGGACACAAAATGACCTCCAAGCACTTCATCGGAACAATCCTCGGGCTGGCAATGGCTGTTACCGGAATTTCAGCGATGCCAGCGCGCGCTCTGAGCAATGACGATCTTGCCAAACTTCTTTTTGGAGCTACGGCTCTGGTGATCATCGGAAATGCAGTCGCCAGCGACAATGATCGCGATCCGGGAAACGTGACACAGCCTCGCTCGAAAAATGTTCGTCGCAACGTGCCTCCCAGCCGGGTTTTTTTGCCGCGCCGCTGTTCCCGCGACTTCACGCTTCGGAATGGACGAATTGTTCAAGCATACGGAGAGGGTTGCCTGAACCAGGCGCGGGTTAACAAGGCTCGGTTGCCGCAAGCTTGCAGGTTCAATGGCATCAACCAACACGGAGCACGGATCTCCGGATACAAGACTGGCTGTCTCCAGCGCCGCGGGTATCCGGTAAGCTGGCGGTAAACCGTCGAGCAAAGCCGACGTAGATCGGCACAAGGGGCCGGAGTGCTGACGGTGGTACTCCGGCTTTTTCTATTGCGCACGCTTCGGATGCGTGCTTGTGAAACTGTATGAGCTCTCCAGATTTTTCACTCGAACGAACGGCCTTTTCCAAAGGCGCCACACTTGTTGCAGGTGTTGACGAGGTGGGGCGCGGACCGCTTGCCGGACCCGTGACTGCTGCGGCTGTGATCCTGAATCCGCAGAACATTCCAGCTGGACTGAACGACTCCAAGAAGCTGTCTGCAAAAAAGCGCACTGAGATGGCCACGGAAATAAGGTCGGTGGCTCAGGTCTCTGTGGCGCACGCGTCGGTCGCGGAAATTGACGAGCATAACATTCTGCGTGCCAGCCACATTGCGATGGAGCGCGCCGTGGCCGCATTGGATCCGGCGCCAGACTATTTGCTGATTGACGGGAATCTTATTCCCAAAGGGTTGACGATTACGTCAGAGGCGGTGGTCAAAGGCGATGCTCGTTCGGTGTCGATCTCAGCTGCTTCGATAGTGGCAAAAACTGTACGCGACGAGATCATGATGGATTTAGCGCAACAGTTTCCGGGCTATGGCTGGGAGACCAATGCAGGATATCCTTCAAAAAGCCACAAAGAGGCACTCCGAAATCTTGGTGTAACCCCACATCATAGACGTTCGTTCAAGCCCGTGCACAATATCTTGTATCAAGAGTAAAATGTAAGTCGTTGATTCAAAAAAGAATTTGACGCCGAATCAGGATTGACTCATCCTAGAGGCAATCAACGAGCGCGAAAAAACTGCGCCGTGTATGAGGCAGAAAATGAAAACGATGACCAAAGCGAAGAGCGCATCCGCGCTCCCGATCAATAGCATATTGTCTGGTGACTGCATCGAGGTGATGAACAGTCTCCCAGAGAACTCGATTGACCTGATCTTTGCAGATCCGCCGTATAACCTTCAATTGAAGGGTGACCTGCATCGTCCCGACAACTCCAAAGTGGATGCCGTGGACGACGAATGGGATCAATTTTCCAGTTTTGCGGCATACGACAAGTTTACCCGCGCTTGGCTCAAGGCCGCGCGTCGCATTCTAAAACCGAACGGAGCGATTTGGGTAATCGGTAGCTATCACAACGTCTTCCGAATGGGGGCCGAACTTCAAAACCAGGGCTTCTGGATTTTGAACGATGTCGTTTGGCGCAAGTCCAACCCGATGCCTAATTTCCGCGGAAAGCGGTTTACGAACGCTCATGAGACAATGATCTGGGCGTCCAAGTCCGAAGGTGCGAAGTACACCTTCAACTATGAAGCGCTGAAAGCGTTGAACGAAGGCGTTCAGATGCGGTCAGACTGGGTACTTCCTATCTGCACTGGCCACGAACGTCTGAAAGACGATAACGGCGATAAGGCTCACCCCACGCAGAAGCCGGAGAGCCTGTTGCATCGCGTTCTGGTTGGTTCGACCAACCCGGGTGATGTGGTCCTCGATCCATTCTTTGGCACAGGCACCACCGGTGCCGTAGCCAAGATGCTTGGCCGCGAATTTATCGGTATTGAACGCGAGGAGGCTTATCGGAAGGTGGCCGAGAAGCGCATTAAATCTGTGCGCAAGTTTGACCGCGAAGCATTGCAGGTCACGGCGTCGAAACGCGCCGAGCCGCGTGTGCCATTCGGCCAACTGGTCGAGCGTGGTATGCTGCGTCCGGGAGAAGAACTCTACTCTCTCAATGGTCGTCACAAGGCAAAAGTCCGTGCTGACGGCACGCTGATCGGGGACGACATAAAAGGGTCGATCCATCAGGTCGGCGCGCACCTGGAAGGTGCGCCAAGCTGTAATGGCTGGACCTACTGGTCGTTCAAAAAGGACGGCAAAAAGGTTCCGATCGATCTGCTCCGCCAGCAGATCCGCTCAGAGATGGCCGCACGGCCCAACTGATCACTCAAGTGATACCGCCAGCGCGATCCGGCATTTGTGCGGATCAGCGCTATGACTTGCCCCGCCGTTCACCGGCGGGGTTTTTTGCGAGCAAGGGGGTGTGGTAGGTAGAACAAGACCCCATCTGTGCATCACAGAGGTGAGGAGCCGAGACATGGCTGAGCAGAACGCGCCACATCAAGAGCCGGGCAATTTCCTTGATCAGTTCGAGGATTCAGAAGCGCGCGAGGATCGCTATACCGAGGCGATTTTGGAACGCCACAAGAGCGAAGGCCTTGAGCTTGCTGTAAAGGCACGCTGGATAGCGATGGCCATTGTCGGCGTGTTCTTGTTGTTTGTCGCGCCCATGCCGGCGGTGCTGTATCATGAGTTCATCCTCGTTCTGATTTGTGTGAACGGATATTTCATTCGCCGCGCCGGACGGGTGGGACGCTCTCGAACTGAGCTATTTCTGATCTTCCTTGATCTGTTCATCATGGTCTTTGGGATGCTCGGTCCAAACCCGCTGGATACGCGCGACTGGCCACCAGCGTCGGTCTATCAGTTTGATAATTTCATCTATTTCTTTGTGATCCTCGCGGTCGGCACCCTGGCCTACAGCTGGCGCACGGTGATTGCGATTGGCACTTGGACCGTCAGTATGTGGATGATCGCGCTTGGCCTTACGATGTGGTTGACGGAACCGACGCCCGGTGTGACCGAGGGCATCGCAGAGGCGTTGAAGGACTTTCCGCAATTGGTGTCTCATGTCGATCCGAACGCATTCAACATTCAATTGCGCGTCCAAGAGGCGATGGTCTTTCTGCTCGTTGCGGTAACGATGGGGCTGTCCATGCGCCGCTTTAATCGCTTGCTGCATTCCAACGCGGCTCTGGAGCGAGAGCGAACCAACCTATCACGGTATTTTTCACCCAACGTCGTCGAGGAGTTAAGCCAGAACGACGAACCGCTTAAGCAAATTAGAAATCACAACATTGCGGTGCTGTTTGTGGACATCGTGGGCTTCACGGAGTTCGCAGCCGAGCGAGAACCGGAAGAAGTGATTGGTACTCTTCGGGATTTTCATGGCCTTATGGAAAACGCGGTTTTTGCCCACAGCGGTACGCTGGACAAATACCTTGGCGACGGACTGATGGCGACGTTTGGCACGCCGAGCCCGTCCGACCACGATGCGCAAAACGCGTTGCGATGCGTACGCCAGATGATGGCCGATGTGGACGAATGGAACAATGCACGCATTGCAGACGGGCAGCCGCCTTTGCGTGTCGGCTTTGGCGCCCATTATGGACCTGCAGTTCTTGCCGATATTGGTGCAAACCGCCTCGAGTTCGCGGTCGTAGGCAACACAGTCAATGTTGCTTCACGGTTGGAAAGCATGACGCGAGGGCTGAATGCGCGATTGGTCATCAGCGACGGGATGCGCGCCGAAGTTATCCGCGAAGGTGGAGACGAATGCCTGGACGGTTTGCAGAAGTTTACCGATCAGGACATTCGGGGTGTGGCGGAAAAATTGACGGTTTGGGCCTTTGAACGACCTCTTGAACACGGTCTTTCCAGCGACACCTAGCGCGGCAATGGGTTCTTGGCCTTGTTGTAGGCATGCCAATTGGTGATTTCCGGATAATACATGCCTCGCCATTTACGAACGCGGGGGTTCATGACCTTTTTCCAAAGCGGCGGGATCATCGCTGCGATGGTCATCACAGGATAGCCAAACGGCAACTGCGGTGCGTCAGCATCTGTGTAATTTTGCAAAAGCGGGAAACGGCGGTCAGGCTTGTAATGGTGGTCCGAATGTCTCTGCAGGTTTATCAGAAGCCAGTTGGACGCTTTGTGAGCGGCATTCCAGCTGTGATGGGGCTTCACATGCTCGTATTTTCCTTCCCCCAGATGTTTGCGGGTTAGCCCGTAGTGTTCCACGTAGTTGACCAACTCCAGTTGCCAAATTGCGATATACGCTTGCCATATGAACAGTAGGAAGCCGATCCAGCCGCCAACGATGAGCGCAAAAAGCAGCATTCCGCCTTGGAGTGCCCAATAGCGAAAGAACGGGTTAGACAGGTCTGTCCAAGGAAGGTTTTTGCGTTCCAGCATCTCCTTCTCTGCCCGGAAAGCACTCTTGAAGCATCCGATCAGGACACGCGGGAAAAAGCGGTGAAATCCTTCGTTGTATCGCGCGGTCACCGGGTCGCGCGGGGTGCCGACGTAGCGGTGGTGCACCAGCAGATGTTCAGAGCGAAAATGGCTATAAAGGACCATTGCCAGAAGGATGTCGCCCATCCAACGCTCGGTCTTGTTTTTCTGGTGCATCAATTCGTGAGAGTAGTTGATCCCGATCGTGCCTGAGATCACTCCCATGCCGAAGAACAGGCCAATCGTCGCGCCGACACTGAGGTGATCGGTGTGAGTGGCAAACCATATCAGCCCGAAAAGTGTAAGAAACTGAGCGAACGGCCAAACCTTTGTAATCAGGCTGTACCAATGCAGCTGCTCGTCTGTTGTATCCAAATCGGCATTCTCGAGATTGAGACCGAGCGCGGCATCCAGACCTGCAAAAAGGTACCAAGTCGTCACGGGTACGAGCAGTACCCACCAGCCGCCGAGACCTGCGGTAATCCAGATCAGCGGAATGAGCATCAGCGACAACCAGAAAGGCAACGCGCTAGTGAGCTTTGCGACGTCTTTGGCAGGGATCATGGGCGACTCCATCGAATTTGTCCGGAGTATGAGCCGTTCCCGATGTCCTCGCAACGGCTCTATGATTTGGAATACAAGTCAAATGCTTTGCGCATTGCTGTTGGAAGGTCTGAAGGACTGAACGCGGTCTTTTCGACAAAGAACCCGGTGTCGGGACTGCGATCCATTGGCACCAACGCGGTCTTGATGGTCAAGCGCAAATGGAAATGAGTGAAAGTATGGCGCGCCTCGCCGGATAGTGTTTTCCATTCCGCACGAATTGGCCGGGAATGCGGAGGTATTTCACCTTCCTGCCAAGGAGAACCGGGCCAGCCCAGCATTCCGCCAAGAAGGCCTGAGTCGGGTCGGCGCTCCAGAAGAAATGCGCCGTCAACGCGCTTTGCAACATAGACAACCCCGTGCCTGACAGGTTTTGGTTTCTTTGGAGTTTTCTTTGGCAAATCGGCCGCGGTGCCAGAGTCGCGGGCCTTGCACGGCTCCCGCCAAGGGCAAATTCCGCACGCGGGATTACGGGGGGAGCAAATTGTGGCGCCGAGGTCCATAACTGCTTGGGCATAATCGCCTGGGCGGTCCGTTGGCGTGAGGCGCGTCGCAAAATCGGTTAACTCCGGCTTTGCGGCCGGGAGAGGCGTATGTACATCAAAGAGGCGGGCCATGACCCGCTCTACATTTCCGTCAACGACGGTAGAAGGACGGTCAAACGCAATGGCGGATACAGCCCCAGCAGTATAAGGGCCAATACCGGGTAGCTTGAGAAGATCCTCATAGTTTGCAGGAAACTTTCCCTGCATTTCGTTGGCAACAACCCGGGCGCATTTGAGCAGGTTTCTGGCCCGCGCGTAGTAGCCAAGCCCTGCCCATTCTGCCATGACGTCCGCATCTTCCGCATCTGCCAGTGCGCTGACCGTCGGCCATCTTGTAGTAAAGCGTAAGAAGTAGTCTTTGACGGCGGCTACCGTTGTTTGTTGGAGCATTATTTCTGATAGCCATACCCTGTAAGGATCTGGAGCGATCCCTGCGGCACGTTCGGCCGGACCGACGCGCCATGGCATTACTCGGGCATGGTGGTCATACCATTCCAGCAAATCGACGCTGTTTGGCTGGTCACGCAACTTTTATCCTCTCAATTGGTCGGTTTCGCTGGCACACTGGCGCGGGGCTACTAAGATAGCGCCCGACCCAAGGATGCAAGGCCGACCATGCGACGCGCCACCACGAAAGGCTTCAAACGCACTTCGACCCTGTTGCGGGACCGTATCCGCAGCGCGGGCGAAAGCCGTGGTTTTGCGGTTACGCGCGTGCTGACGCATTGGTCTGAAATTGTAGGGCAAGATATGGCCAGCGTGTGTCGTCCCGTTGATGTGAAGTACGGGCGATCAGGTTTCGGGGCCACACTCACGGTGCTTACCACCGGTGCCCAAGCGCCGATGCTAGAGATGCAAAAAGAAAAACTACGGGGCAAGGTGAACGCGGCCTATGGTTACAACGCTATTGCGCATTTGCGTATTACGCAGACTGCCGCGTCAGGGTTTGCCGAAGGCCAGGCCCAATTTGCTCCGAAAAAGGAATCCACAGATGCCCTCAAAGACCCGGATGTGGTGCGAGAAGCAGCGGAAGTTGCAGCGCCAGTGAGGGATGCGGATTTGCGGCAGGCGCTGGCGCGTTTGGCCGAGAATGTTATCGACAAGAACAAAAACTCGAAGAAAGGTTTCTAAATGAAACGACTCCTTCCCATAGTGGCGGTGGCCGTGCTAGCAATTGCCGGCGGCGCATATTGGATGAATACACAACAGTCGGCCCCGGTAGCGGGCGTTACCAACATTGAGCCAGTGTCTTCGGACGGCGCGGATGTGGAGACTTCTGGCATTGTTGAAATGATGATGGGCGCAGACGATGCGCCGATCACGATCGTCGAATATGCCTCTTTCACGTGCCCGCACTGCGCGACGTTCCACACACAGGTTTTGAAGCCTTTGAAGGCGGACTACGTGGATAACGGCAAAGTGAAGTTCATCTTCCGTGACGTGTATTTTGACCGCTTCGGTCTTTGGGCCAGCATGGTGGCTCGCTGCGGTGGGCCCGAGAAATTTTTCGGGATTACAGATATCCTGATGGAGACGCAGTCAGAATGGACGCGCGCAGGTGATCCGACTGCAATTGCCGGTTCTTTGCGCAAGACCGGCCGACTGGCAGGCCTTGATGACGACACGCTGCAGGCCTGCTTGCAGGATGAAGATAAAGCCAAGGCCTTGGTCGGGTGGTTTCAGGAAAACGCTGCTGCGGACAACGTGAGCGCGACGCCAACGCTGATCATTGACGGAGAGAAACATTCCAACATGAGCTATGACGCTCTGCGGGAAATTCTTGACGCCAAACTGGGCGAATAAAAACAGTTGCCCGAGTGACTCACGGTTGCTCGGGCAACACCCGATCCAGCATCGTATCCACTTCTGACCAATCCGAAATGTTAAGTCTCACGGGGACTGTCAAAACTTCACGGCGCATGTCTTGTGGCAAACGAACGGCGTCTTTTTCGGTGGTCACCAGCTGAGCGCCAAGGCGTTGGGCGTCCATCGAAAGACGGGTGAGGAGTTGCGGGGAAAGCGGTTGGTGGTCGTCCAGAGCTTCGGCATGAAGGATGGTGGCACCGAGGCTTCGCAATGTAGCAAAGAATTTCTCCGGATGACCAATGCCGGCAAAGGCCAAGAAGGGTGTTTGCGTCCAGTCCATGCCTGTCGGTAATGGCACTAACTCGCCCTGAACGTGAGGTAGCGAAATCGCATGCCCCCATGTTTCGGAGAAAGCTTTTTGCGCTGGAGCATCGCCGATTGAAAGTACGACATCTGCGCGCTTTAGCCCTTCACCAACGGGTTCTCGCAGTGGTCCGGCAGGGATGCATCGCCCGTTCCCGAAACCGCGTTTTGCATCTACCACGACGATAGATGCGGCCTTGTATACGGACGGATTTTGAAATCCGTCATCAAGTAAAATTACCTTGGCTCCTGCCTCGGTCGCGGCTTTGACACCCTTTGCGCGGTCTTTTGACACCCAGGTCGGGGCGAAGGCGGCAAGCAGGAGGGGTTCGTCGCCGGTTTGGTCAGCGGTGTGGGTGCGTTCATGTACTTCTACCGGGCCGTGGAGGCTTCCGCCGTATCCGCGGGACACGACATGCGGTGAAAACCCTCTCGCCTGTAGGTGTTGAACAAGAGCGATGGCGGTTGGTGTTTTGCCTGTGCCACCGGCGTTCAGGTTGCCGATGCAGATCACGGGTACTGGCGAGTGGTAGGCACTGCCCGATTTGGCAATGCGACGTCGTGTGGCCGAGGCGTAGAGACTGCCAAGCGGAGCCAGCAGCGTGGATTTCCAACCGGGGGCGTCTGGCGCATTGTTCCAGAATACAGGGGGTTTCATCCTACGACCTCGTCACCGTCCAGAAGCCGTTGAGCGTGCGCGACGATGGCGTCGGTCACTTCGGCCGTTTCGGAAATGACCTGCCAACCGGCGTGGGCCATGGCTGCCAGTTGGTCGGGCGCTGCCAGCTGGATGAGCGCAGTGGCGAGGCTGTCGGCATCACGGACGATGCGCGCGGCTCCTGCGTTGGCCAGCCGCGTGTAACTGTCCAGATGGTTACGTACGGACGGCCCATAGAGAACGGCAGACCCGAGCGCAGCAGGTTCCAATGGATCGCGACCGCCGTGGCCGGAAATCAGCGAAGACCCAACAAAGCTAACCGGCGCGATCCGGTACCACAGCCCCAATTCACCAGGACTCTCCGTTAGGAGAATTTGGGTATCTTCCTCGGGAAATGCCCCGTCGTCCCAATTCGCTACGCGCCAATCCTGTGCATGCACCTGATCCCTGATGGCCGTTGCGTGGTCGGCCCTATCCGGGACGATGACAAGCAGCAACCGATGTGACAGCCGAAGCGCCGAACGGAACGCAGCGAGAATAGCCGGAAGCTCGTCTGGATGCACGCGTGCGGCCAACCAAACAGGGCGTCCCTTCAAAGCATCACGAAGCTCCTCAAGGTCGCTTTCCACGTGTACCAACGCAGGGGGTTCTTCGGTCAGGAGGCCTCCCGGGTGGACCTCGACGTCCTCGGGCAACATCGAGCGGAAGCGTGCGACAATGGCCTTGGTGTCGGCCAGAATTACGTTGAAATGCGCCAAGGTTGCCCGAATTGGTTCAGGGCCTACGCGCCAGCGTTTGTTTTCCAGAGTTGGTGCATTGGGTTCCACCAACATGCAAGGCATGCGCTTGGAACTTGCAACTGTCAGGGCCGGGCGCAGTAGCTTGCCAAGCCAGATAAGCATGTCCGGTCGCCAATGGTGGAGGAAAGCCTCGATGTCGTCGGGGTTTTCAGTTGGGCACTCCTGCCAAATTGCCCCGTCCGGAAGGTTCTGGGCTGGCGGGGTGCCGGACGCAGTGGTGATCAGAACCTTTTGGGTCTCGTCCCGCAGATTCGCCAGACGAAGGCCAAGTTGAGCAAGGCTTCGGGCGCGGGAGGGGTCGGAACAGTGTAGCCAGATCAGCTCGCCTTTGGGTCGTTCGGCCGCCAATGGTACCGGCTTGCGCGGCTGGCGGCGTGCAAAGGCCAGATATGCTGCCAGTCCGAGCGAGCGCGGCATGGGTGGCCTTAGCCGAGTTCTTCGGTGGAGGAGGCGGCGAGCTCTTCGTCGCGCAGGCGATGAAGATGCGCTATGAAGTAGCGCATGTGTGCGTTGTCTACCGTGCGCTGCGCTTCTGCTTTCCACGCATCATAGGCCGACTGGTAGTCGGGGAAAATACCGACAACGTGGATGTCGTCCACGTCTTTGAAAGCGGTCTTTGTCGGGTCGATCAATTCGCCGCCGAATACAAGGTGCAGGCGTTGCGCCATCGTCAATCTCCTTTGAGATGCTGCGTTGCGCGCAAACTAAAGGCGATGGCGACGGGCCTCAAGGCCTGACCTGATGCAGTTTCAACTATCGGGGCAAGTGGTTAAAGTGAGTTAACAGGAGCGAGCGCATCGCAGATTTGCCGATGCAACGCGCTGCCTCCGGCTACAACGCCATTTAGTCGCGGGTCGGCTTTGTTGAAAGTGAGCGGCTCGGCCATTCGATCAGAAACTGCCGCGCCAGCTTCGCGCAAAATCAAATCACCCGCGGCAATATCCCATTCCCATGTCGGGCGAAGAGTGAGCATTGCGTCAAATCGGCCTTGAGCCACAAGAGCGAGGCGGTATGCCAACGAGGGGCGGTAGCCAAGTTTGAACCCTGGAGCTTTTGCGCGCCAGAGATCCGAATGCATGACGGGTCGTGCCGCCAAGACGTTGGCGTCCCAAATTTCGGCTCGTTGGGAAGCTGCGATCGGAGTGCCGTTCAGGGTAGCGCCGGCCCCATGCGCCGCAGCGTACATTCGGTCGCGCAAAGGTAGGAAGACCACCGCGGCAGTGACTTTGCCATGTTCTGCAATTGCGAGCGAGTGCGCCCACGTGTTGGAGCCATCGATGAAGCTGCGGGTACCGTCAATGGGGTCGATAATAAAGCAACGCGCTGCCTCGAGGCGCTCAGGTCCATCGTGGCTTTCCTCGCTGAGCCAACCATAGTCCGGACGCGCTGCTCGCAAGGTGGCTTCCAGCATATCGTTGACGGCGAGGTCCGCCTCCGTCACGGGGCCTGCACCGTCTGGCTTGTGCCAGGTTTCTGCTTCGGAGCCGGTGTAGCGGGTTGCGATGCGCCCGGCTTCCTCCGCGGCGTCGAGCAGAAGCTTCAGATCAGGATCCGGCAAGTGTGAGTCCTTCGACCAGCAGCGATGGAACCGGTCGCGACAGGTGCTGGCGCGCGTCGTTGGCGGGTACAAGAGTTCGCATCATATCGTGCAGATTGCCAGCAATCGTACATTCGTTGATTGCGTGCGTCAGTTCTCCGTTTTCCACCCAAAAGCCAGCCGCACCACGGGAGTAGTCACCGGTGTTAGGATTGATGGTTGAGCCAATCAGGCTCGTAACCAAAAGGCCTGTGCCCATTTCCTTGATCAAAGCGTCTCGAGACTTTTCTCCCTGCGTCAAGGCGACGTTCCAATTGGAGGGAGAGGGTGGCCCTGATACGCCGCGTGCAGCGTTCGCCGTGCTGCTCAGGCCAAGCTTGCGCGCGTTTGCGAGATCCAATGTCCAACCTGTCAAAACGCCGTTTTCCACGATTGCCCGGCGTTGGGTCGGCAGACCCTCTGCATCGAACATGCGAGAGCCGGTGACACGCGGACGGTGTGGATCTTCGATTACAGAAAGCGTGGTCGGCAAAACCTGTTCCCCGAGTTTTTCGCGTAGCCAACCTGATCCCCTTGCAACTGTCGCGCCGTTCGCGGCGGCCAAAAGGTGGCCGAGAAGCGAACTGGAAATTCGTTCGTCAAACAGAACAGGAAATGCACCGGTTTTTGGTTGGCGCGCGTGCAGGCGGCCCACGGCCCGTTCGCCGGCAGATTGACCAATGTCGGCGGGGTCGCGCATGTCAGACGCAAAGATGCGGCTGTCACCGTCATAGTCGCGCTCCATACCGTCGCCACTGCCTGCGATTGCAGTACAATAGGTGCCACGGCTGGTGCGTCGGTATCCGCCGGAAAAGCCGTTGCTGGCGGCTATCCAGACATCGTTGGCTGAATAACCTGCCGTGGCGGATTGCACTTGGGTGACCCCATTAACGGCCTTTGCCGCAGCTTCGGTTGCAAGTGCGTCCGACTGCAACATCGAGGGGTCAGGTTCCGCGGAAGGGTCCGAAAGCTCCAGGCAACCTGCATCCCTTTCCGCCGCCAACTGGCCCGGGTCGGCCAAGCCCACATACGGATCTTCGGGAGCTTCCTTCGCCATGGCCACGGCGCGTTCAGCCATTTCCCGAATGGCGTCGGGTCGAGCGTCCGAGATCGAAACGTTGGCCTGTCGTTTTCCGACAAGGACACGGAGTCCTAGGTCCAGTCCCTCGGCGCGCTCAGCCTGTTCCAATGTGCCTTCGCGCACCTCGATGGACAACGATGTGCCTACGACCACAACAGCGTCGCATGCTTCTGCTCCCGCGACTTTTGCGGCGTCCAAAAGCTGGTTGGTCAGGGCTTCGGGAGTTTGGGCCATTGTGTCCTCGTTTCGGTGTTTCAACTGAGTTAGACCGCTGGAAGGTCCGGTGCAAGGCGCCAGCAAAAAAGGAGGCCGCTCATGGCGGCCTCCGGATCGTTGTTTCAATCGAAGATTATTTTAGGCGCTGTCCGTTGGCCAAGACATGTCCGGCCTCGTTTATTTCGATGCGGGACGTCAGCTCGTCTTCTCCAACCGGAACCGAGAACATGCCGAGCATCATACGCGCGGGCATAGCCTGCTCCTCGGGCAGCAAGCCCATTTGGATCAATTTGTCGATCAGGCCGTTGATCCCTTTGAGCTTGACATCGATGGCACCTTCGGGACGTGGCAGCCCGTCAAACGACACCAGATCGGTGTTGTCGAAAGTGAAACTTCCTGTTCCGGAGACATCTGCGCCTGCTGCGCTGAGTTGCAGCTCGTCCAAAGACAACGCGTTCAACTCGCCAGGCGCTTCGGACATGTTTTCGTCAAGTGTCACAAGGTCTTGGAAAACGGTTGCCTTGCCAGAAAGGCCGAGAACCAGAGTTGCCGCATCCCTCGGTAGGATCGCGCCCGGATCGAACAAGTTCCAGATAAACTCAGACAATCCGATATCCGTAAAGTTAAGACCAAGGTTGAAGTCCTGTGCTTCCTCTGATGCCTTTAGCGGAACAGCAAAATCATATCCGAGTTCGCCGAAAGTTACATCGATCGGAAGGGGAATGTCCGGCGCAGCCACTGAGGCTGCGACGTCGGTTATTTTGCCGCCATAGGACATGAGTTCATCCGTCATCTCAACGTCAACGGCCCCGGGACCGGTTGTAAGATTGAGCTGACCTGGGCCTTCTTCGTCTTCGAAGGCCGCGGAGATTTGCGCTGCTTGCATCGTGAAATCTGCGACCAGGTCGAGACTGTCCGCGAACATGGCGCTGGGGTTGCTGGTGAAGCTGCCGAGCGGCATTGTGCCTTCACTTGTGCCATTCAGGCCAGCCAAGGTCATCGCGAAGTCCACGTTGTCGCCGGTGTCAGGGTCGACGCCTTTGATCATCACGGAGAGTTGCTCGGCGCTCATGCTGTCTTTGGAAGTCATTGTCTCGCCCAGCGAGAATTGGGTAGTTCCGTCGATACCATTTACGGCGATTTCACCGCTGAAATCGGAAATGGTCTCGCCATTAACGACCAGGTCCTGCAGTGCCATCGTCACGTTTTCAGCGCCATAGGCGTATGTGATCTCATCCGGGTTGCCCGAGGCAATCGTGCTGAGGCCCGCGTGGGTCATCATGATGTTGGCAGTGACCTGCTCATCGCCGTCGTCCATGCTGAAGCTGAAAGGGACGCTGTCTGCAATCGTGATCGAGACAGCTCCTTCACCGTTTTCGGTGAAAACCATCTCCGACATGTTGACCTGTGCCTGCCCGCTCTCCTCGGGCATGTCCATTGTGGCGACCAGATCCTTGATCGCTAGAGATCCGGCTCCCGCTTCTTCCGTGGCCTGAATTTCGTAGCCGAATTCTTCCATATACGCGCGCCAATTGGACCAGGCATCTTGAGCCGTGATGTCGGCGAAGACGGGCCCGCTGCAGAGGGCAATGGCTGTCGAGCCAGCGAGTAGTCGTGAAGTGAGATAAATGCGCATCTGAATAATCCTTACTGGAACAGGTCCGCGACAGAGTCCGTCTAAGGCGGCGTGTCGTCAAGTCGAAAGACTGGACCAATCGCGCCTGGCGCAGTAGCACAGGGCAAACGGCAAGGCGGGAGAGCGATATGTCTGATGTTTCTGGAAAAACTGTCATGATCACTGGCGCGAGCCGGGGAATTGGGGAAAGCGCGGCGCGCGCGTTCGCGGCAGCGGGGGCCAACGTGGTTCTGACCGCGCGGAGCGGATCAGCGATTGATGCGATTGCCGAAGAAATCGGTGATACGGCGCTAGCGGTGGCTTGCGATGTTGCTGACTACGCGCAGGTTGAAGCCGCAGTTGCCGCGGCGGTTGACAAGTTTGGCGGAGTTGATGTGCTCATCAATAACGCAGGGGTTGTGGAGCCAATCTCTCATCTGGATCAGTCGGATCCCAGCGATTGGGGACAGGTGATCGATATCAATCTGAAAGGCGTGTATCACGGGATGCGTGCGGTCATGCCGATGATGGAACAGGCGGGCGGCGGCTCAATCCTCACCATCAGTTCAGGTGCAGCTCATGGGCCGGTGGAGGCCTGGAGCCATTATTGCGCGTCCAAGGCCGCGGTGAACATGCTGACGCGCTGTGTTCATAAAGAAGCTGGCGAAAAAGGCATTCGTGCCATCGGTTTGAGCCCAGGCACGGTGGCGACCCAAATGCAGAGGGAAATCAAAGCCAGCGGGATCAATCCTGTGTCCAAGCTGGAATGGACGGATCACATCCCGCCGGAATGGCCTGCGAAGTGCCTGCTTTGGATGTGCTCCAGCGCGGCTGATGATTGGCTGGGGGATGAAATCTCGCTGAGAGATGAAGACATTCGCCGCAAGGTCGGCCTTATATGATCGACCTGATCAAAGAACCGTCGGGGCTCTGGATTGTCACGATCAACCGCCCCGACAAGGCCAACTCCCTAACCTATGCGATGTTGAGCGAGTTGGCAGACATTGCCGAGGCGGCTCGGGAGGCACGGGGCCTTGTAATCACAGGAACTGGAAAGGTTTTCTCGGCTGGCGCTGATCTTGAAGAGGCGCGCGCGGGGCTTGCGACCAGCGATGTCTGGGAGCGGTTGTCAGGTGCTGTAGCGGCGCTGCCGGGGCTGAGCATTGCGGCGCTAAACGGGACTTTGGCGGGCGGGGCAATGGGAATGGCGCTGGCGTGTGACATTCGTATTTCGGTGCCGGACGCAAAGTTCTTTTATCCTGTGATGAAGCTTGGCTTTTTGCCGCAACCGTCCGATCCGGCGCGCATGGCCGCATTGATTGGCCCCGCGCGGACCAAGCTGATCTTGATGGGCGGACAGAAAATTCCTGCAGATGAAGCGCTTGCCTTCGGATTGGTGGACCGTTTGATTGCGCGTGATCAGTTGCTGGACGAGGCACGATTGATTGCAGCGGACACATTGGCCGCCAAGCCGGAGATCGCGACCGGCATCAAAACGTTGTGCAACGGGTCATGAATGTACCGAGCGGGCGGCAGGCAGCATAGGCCGCCCGATTTTCCCTCGCTCTTTAATCCTTGGCGTTTTGGGCGCGAATCGAGTGTCTGCAAAGCGTCTGCAAAACGTCGGTATTACGTCGGTGCCAATTCGGTTTTCGCGGATCGTAAACGCGACGTGCGTTGCAACCTTCAGCGTTTGCGGCGAGCGCCAGGAGTTTTCGAGTGAAAGTCGGGTGGGCGTTTGGCCACCCACGCTATGAATTTTGCGAGCCTCGGATGGGCACGCAGAGCAGGGATTGTCGAGAAGTCTCGCGCCAGTTCGGTTTCGGTCAGGCTTGCGTGTATTTCGTTGTGACAGATCTGATGCAGCAACACCGTTTCGCCGCCTTTGCCACCACGCAGTTTTGGCACGAGGTGATGCAGGCTCTGTTTGGCATGTGCCGGAATAGGGCGCTCGCAAAGCGGGCAGGTCGGTGCATCAGTGACGTTCCCCATCGTGCTTTCCCCTCTGTTCCCCATTGTTTTGGCCCGCCCAAGCAGGCAAGAGGATTGTCAGGGTAGGTTACGCGAGGCGCGGATGGAAGGTTCAGTGATCGTCGACAAGACGCTGGAGAAATTGGCGGAGTTCTGGGAAGTCGCGCAGGGGTGGCTGTTGTCGCCGGCTGCATGGTCACAATTCGCGCTGTTGGTGGTGGCCTATGTTGCGGCGGTCTATGCAGCCAAGAAGCTTCGCCCGTTGCTTGACAAATTGCTGACGCCGCCTGCCGAGGCGGAGACATATGTTGCGCGCGCCCGCCGCTTTGTGGCGTTGTTTTTACCGCTGTTGCTGCCGTTGTTGGCCTATGTGTTTATCGGTGTTGGAGAAACGGCAACGCGGGCCATGTTCGGGTCCGGTGCTGTTATTGCTTTCGGCAAGCGTGTGTTCCTTTTCCTTGCTGTGCGTATTCTGGTGCGGGAGATCATCGCCGATCCGGTGATGAAGGTCCTGGGCAAGTATATCCTTGTGCCGGTTGCAGGCCTGTATGCGTTGGGCATTCTGGACGAGGTGATGGCTTATCTGGATGCCACAGTCGTACCGCTTGGCAATCTGTCATTCTCGGTGCTTTTTGCGATCCGGTTTGTGTTGGTCGCGGGAGCGATTTTCTGGCTCGGTCGGTGGTCGAATGACCAGTCCAGCCAGTTCATCAAGGCGCAGGACGATATGCGTCCCGCGATGCGTGAACTGATCGCCAAGACGATCGAGATTGGGATTTTTGGCGTCGCCTTCCTGCTCGTGATGAACATCATGGGCATTTCGCTCACATCGCTGGCGGTGCTGACCGGTGTGATCGGTGTCGGCCTCGGCTTTGGCCTGCAAAAGATCGCCAGCAACTTCATCTCGGGCGTAATTCTTCTTCTTGAGGGGCAGGCGACGGTTGGTGACTATGTTGAACTGGACGGCGGCGAGGCGGGGACGATCATCAAGATGACCGCGCGTGCGACGATCCTTGAGACATATGATGGGCGCTGGATTGTGGTGCCGAACGAGGACTTCATTACCACACGGGTGGTGAACTATTCGGACAGTGGCTCGGCCAACCGATACGAAGCGCCGTTTTCGGTGAGCTATGACACTGACATAAATTTGGTGCCTGACATCATCGAAAAGGCCGTGGCCAAGCATCCGGGGGTTCTGAGCGAGCCATTTCCGCCCGATTGCGAATTGCGCGGTTTCGGCGATAGCGGAATCGAGTTTGCGGTGGAGTTCTGGGTCGAGGGGATCGACGACGGACGCAACAAGTTCACGTCGGATGTGCTCTTCCTGATTTGGAACGCCTTGAAGGACGAAGGCATCACCATTCCTTATCCGCAGCGTGTTGTGGAACTCAAAACACCCTTGCCAAAGGCGTGAAGGACGCGCTTGTCATAGGCGCTGGTCCCGCGGGGCTGATGGCGGCGGACGTGATGTCTGCTGCCGGTTTGTCCGTATTGGTGGCAGAGGCGAAACCATCTGTCGGGCGAAAGTTCCTGATGGCCGGTAAGTCGGGTTTAAACCTGACCAAAGATGAACCTTTTGCGAGGTTCCTGAGCGCATATGAGGATTCCGCGCCTGCTTTGCGGCCAATGCTTGAAAGCTTTGGCCCTAAAGAGGCCGTGGCGTGGGCGGAGGGGCTGGGGCAGGACATGTTTACCGGCTCGTCCGGGCGTGTATTTCCGACCGTGATGAAGGGCTCACCGCTATTGCGGGCGTGGTTGGCGCGTCTGGACGCGCAAGGGGTCGAGATACGGACACGGTGGAGATGGACTGGCGGTGCCTATCGATTTGATACCCCGACAGGTGTCGAGGAAGTTGCACCGAGGACCTGTGTGTTGGCTTGTGGAGGCGCGAGCTGGGCGCGTTTGGGATCTGACGGAGCCTGGGCCGAGTGGATTGATGTACCTTTGGCACCATTCCAACCTGCGAACATGGGGTTTGAGGTGGCGTGGTCATCGCATATGGCGAAGCATTTCGGCACGCCGGTAAAGGCCGTCGTATTGCGGGCAGGTGACAAACAGCTTCGGGCTGAGTTTGTAATCTCGGAGCGTGGTCTGGAAGGCGGGGGGATCTACGCGGTGTCCCGGGCGATGCGAGAGGGACATCCGCTATTGTTGGACCTTTTGCCGGACCTGTCGCTTGAAGAGGTGCGTTCAAAGCTCGCAAAACCGCGCGGCAAGGCGAGCCTGTCGAACTTTCTTCGCAAGGCGCTGAAGCTGTCGGCGGAAAAACAGGCGTTGTTGATGGAATTCGCACGGCCGCTGCCCGCGGACCTTGCACCGCTGATAAAAGCCTTGCCTGTCGTCCACACAGGACCGCGGCCGTTGGACGAGGCCATCAGTACGGCGGGCGGGGTGCGGTTTGATGCTTTGGACAACGCTTTGATGCTGCGCGACCGTCCGGGTGTGTTTGCCGCAGGCGAGATGCTCGACTGGGAAGCGCCAACAGGTGGGTATCTGCTGACCGCGTGTCTGGCGACCGGAAAGAAGGCCGGCGACGGGGTTGTTTCGTACCTGAACGAAAAAAGCCGGCCCAGCGGGTCGGCCTGAGCCTTATCTCTTTATCTTTTCCAACAGCGTTCGAAAGGCCGGACGCGAGCGTGTGCCCTTGATGTAGTTGACCACCGCTTCATTGTCCGTCGGGAAACCTGCAACTTTGGCCCATGTGGCACATTGTGTCAGGATGATATCAGGAACCGTGAACATCTCACCCATCAAATAGGGGCCGTTGGCACGGCTCATGACGTTCCGGATATTCCGCTCGAATTCCCAGATCAGCGTGTCTTTGAGCTCTGGAACACGCTTGTCTTTGGGGAGGATAAAAGTGTGGCGACTGGCGGTCCAAAGGAGACCTTCGATCTCGTCGAGGATCATTTGGGTAAAGCCGTCTTGTTTTGCGCGTTCGACGGTACCGGCAGGATAGGTCAATGCGCCGTGTTTGTCCGCGAGATAGGTCAGGATCGCCGTGCTGTCGGTCAAGAGCGTGTCGCCGTCCATGAGCACCGGAATCTTGCCCGACGGGTTCAACTCTTTCACGCGGTCGCTGTGCGGATTTTCCGGGGCGTGCTCATAGGGCTGGCCGAGTTCTTCGAGCAGCCACATGACGCGGAATGCCCGGCTGGTGGCACTGCCAATAACTTCGTACATGTCGGTTCCCCTTCTTGAGGCTGGTGGGTGCGATAACAAAGACGGGCGCAGTACCCTTCAGGTTCTTTAGAAGTCCCTTGTCATTCCCGCATCGGTCAACTCTGGCAGGCTCATGCCATTGCATAGGTTCGCGTTTGGTCCCGCCGGGTTGCCTTCTTCGTCGAACAAGATGCTCAGCGCGGCGGATCCAAGTGACAGGTACAGGCTGCTGCCGTCGTCTCTGATTCCGGAAAGAAAAAGAAACGCCTGCGTTGTGCCGGAGCCGTCCGTACTTTCCATGGAACACACGAGGGCGTCCGGATGATTTTCGGAAAGGCTGCCTGCAAGGGCGGGAAACGGGCTTATAAGCAGTGCTGTGAGAGCAAGAGGGAGTGATTTCATGACGGTTTCCTTGGGTTGCGGCGTCGCGCCCGATTGTTGGCGAACAGGCTGCTCAGTCGTGCGGTCCTGCGCAGAAAACCCGTAGTGTGGAGCAATTTCAAGAGCGTATCGGAACTTGTGGGCTGGAGCCGCAGCAGGTGATCAACGCCGCGCCAGCATCGATAGGCGCAGGAACAGGCGTTCAACCAGCGCCATGTCAGGGGCGCGTTGGCCTGCAGACCGAAGTTGGAGATCGGTGTCGGTCAGGCCGGTGAGGGCCTGTTCCAGCTTGGGGGCACCCCAACCAGATGCCTGTCGCAACATGCGGTCGCGTCGAGGCCCGAAAATCGGCGGGCGCATGCGCGCGATGCCCTGCGCGGCACCTCCGGGATCAGAGGCAGCTGTGTAAAGCGCACGGAAATGTCGCGTGGCGGCGATCAGAAGCGCAACCGGATTGGTGCCTTGCGCTTCCAGCTTGCGAAGCACAGGCCCGAGTTCCTGCGCGCGTCCTTCGGCAACGATGTTCAGCACGTCATCCAACGCGGCTTCGGTAGACACCGGCGCACAAGCTGCGACGTCGTCGGAGGTGACCGGCAGGTCGTCGTTGAGTTTGTAGAGCGCCAGTTTTTCAACGGTTTGGCGGAAGTCGCCAGGATCGAGTTCGCGCGACAGGTTGAAGAGATCCGTCATCGCCTCATGATCCACATTTCTCAGGCCTGCGGCGTTGAGTTCGCCTTCAATCTCCTCACGACTTGGGGGATCGTTGTAAATTCCCACGGCGTATGCGTTCGCGTGACCCTCGAAAGCCTTGCGGATCTTTGAGCTGGCTTTGAGTTGGCCGGCGGTGACGACGATCTGTGCGTCACCCGGTGCCCAGTCTTCGAGGGCGGCGAGAATGGCAGGTGCGGCGTTGTCGTTGGCATCCTCGACAAAGGCGACGCGCGGGCCGGGAAAGAAGCTGATTTCTTTGGTCGCGTCCAGAAGTCGTGCCTTGTCCTTGCGCAGTTCGGCGCCGGGGATGCGTGTCAGGCGCATCTCCTCTTCACCCTGAGGTCCGATCAGGGCTGCGACTAGTTCCTGTCTTTTGAGGGCGACGCGCATGGCGTCCGGCCCGTAGATCAGAATGCCGGTCTTGTCCGGGTCGGGCTTGCCGAAGTAGCGGTTGGCGTCGCGCGCAGATAGTTTCATAGAGGGTTTTTGGTCGCGTAGGCCTGAAGGTCGGCGACGATCCGGTCGGCGATGACAATCATCAGGCGTTCGTAGGCGTCTTCCTCGGCAGCCAGTTCAGAAACGGTCGAACCGCTTGCGGAATAGCCCACAAAGCTGCTGGCTTTACCGGATGTGAGAACTTTTTTCGTTTGGGAATCGCGCAGCGCGTAGGTGACTTCCGCAAAGATGTCGAACCGCGAGGTGACCTGTGCAACGGTCTTACCTACGGCTCTGCGTCGTGTTTTTATCGAGTGCGACAGGCCGTAGGCACCGGTGGACGTCCGCCCGAGGCGGTCTTCCAATTCGCGAACCAGCAAGTAGCTCGCGTTGTTGTTGGCGGGCGCATCCATGACCACCTGCCCCAACAGACCGTCTGCGGCTCCCGATGTCCCGTAAACGGGTTCAAATCCGCAGCCTGCCAGCGCGGGTGCGCCGGCTGCGGCGAGCAGGAGAAAGCCCCGGCGGTTCATCGTTTTTCCGTTTGAACGGGATCGGTTGTCGTCGTCAACGGCCACAGGCTTTGACGCAGAAAACCGATGCATGATCTCAGTGCTAACGGGAAACGATTTAGATGACGACATTCACGATCCGGCCGGGGACAACAATGAGTTTCTTGGGCTGGGCCCCTTCCAGCCGGCTGGTGACAGCTTCGTGCGCCAGAACCAGTTTTTCAACCTCTTCCTTTGGCATGTCTTTGGCGACGGTGATTTCGCCGCGACGCTTGCCGTTTACCTGAATTGGCATGGTGACATTTGCTTCGACCAGCATGGCGTCATCGGCAACTGGCCAAGGCGCGTTGATGATCAGGCCTTCGCCGCCCTGATGGGACCAGATGTCTTCCGCGAGGTGCGGTGTCATCGGGGCCATGAGCTGGGCCAACGTCATGATGGCTTCGCGTTTTGCAGCTTTGCCAGCCTTGGATTTCGCAATGGTGTTTGTGAAAGCATAGAGCTTTGCAATCGAGGCGTTGAAACCGAAGCTTTCCACACCCAGCGTTACATCGCGGATTGCCTTGTGCATTTCACGCAGCAGTTCTTCGTCGCCCTGACCTTGGGCGCCGTCGTCCATCTCGCCAATCTTGTCGCAAAGGTTCCAGACGCGGGTAAGGTGCTTGTAGGCTGCTTCTGCTCCGGAGGCAGTCCACTCCACATCCCGCTCGGGCGGGCTGTCTGACAACACAAACCAGCGGGCCGTGTCAGCGCCGAAGCTGGTGATGATGTCGACGGGGTCCACCACGTTGTTCTTGGACTTGGACATTTTGGCAGAGGGTACGATGTCGACTTCGGTACCATCTTCCTTGAGCAACGCCTTGCCATCGCGCAGTTCAACCTGTTCGGGATAGTAGTATGTCGGGCGACCGCTTTGGTTTTCCCGCTTGTAGATCGCGTGGGTCACCATGCCTTGGGTGAAGAGCGCGTCAAACGGCTCCTTGGCACTTTCGGGCAGATGGCCGCAGATGTGCATCGCGCGGGCAAAGAAGCGCGAATAAAGCAGGTGCAGGATCGCGTGCTCGATGCCACCGATGTATTGGTCGACGTTCATCCAGTAGGCGGCATCCTCGGCCACGGTGGGCGTGTCGGCCTTTGGCGCGGTGAAGCGGGCGAAATACCACGAACTGTCCACAAAGGTGTCCATCGTGTCGGTTTCACGTTTCGCCGGAGCACCGCAGTTTGGACAAGAGCAGTCGCGCCACGTCGGGTGGCGGTCTAGCGGGTTGCCGGGTACGGAGAAGTCGATTGGCTTGCCAGCTTCGTCATAGGGAAGTTCGATCGGCAGGTTTTCTTTCTTTTCCGGCACGACTCCACAGCTTTCGCAATGCACAACAGGGATCGGGCAACCCCAGTAGCGCTGGCGGGAGAGACCCCAGTCACGCAGGCGGAAGTTGGTGACGCCTTTGCCCCAACCGGCTTTTTCGGCGAAGTCGATGGTGGTATCGATGGCTTCCTGGCCAGTTGCCTCGTCCAGACCTGCGAAGTGGTTGACCCACTTTACCTTTTCTTCCTTGCCCGGAACAAACGCGGTGGCGTCGACTGGTGTTTCATCTCCAAGTGCAAAGAAAGTATCGATGACTGGAAGATCGTATTTGCGGCAGAAGTCGAGGTCGCGCTGGTCATGGGCCGGGCAGGCGAAGATCGCTCCGGTGCCGTAGTCCATCAGGATGAAGTTGGCGATCCAGACCGGCAGTTCCCAGTCGGGGTTCAGCGGGTGTTTCACGCGGATTCCGGTGTCGTAGCCCAGTTTTTCCGCGGTTTCGATGGCTTCCTCGGTGGTGCCACCTTTGCGGCATTCCGCAACAAAGGCGGCGACATCCGGATTCTGCGCCTCAAGCTCTTTGGCAATTGGATGATCCGGCGAAATGCCCACAAAAGACGCGCCCATGAGGGTATCCGGGCGGGTGGTGTAGACGGTGATAGGATCGCCTGCGTCCGTGCGTTCAAACGAGAATTCGAGACCGCGCGATTTGCCGATCCAGTTTTCCTGCATCAGGCGGACTTTGGCGGGCCAGTTGTCCAGACCGTCGAGCGCGGTCAGCAATTCGTCGGAGTAATCCGAGATCTTGAAGAACCATTGGGTGAGTTCGCGTCGTTCCACCAGTGCGCCGGAACGCCAGCCGCGGCCGTTTTCGACCTGTTCGTTGGCCAGAACGGTCATGTCGACCGGATCCCAGTTCACAACGGCGTTTTTGCGGTAAACGAGGCCCTTTTCAAGGAAATCGAGGAAAAGCGATTGTTGCTGGCCGTAGTAGTCGGTGTCGCAGGTCGCAAACATGCGCGACCAGTCCAGCGAGAGGCCAAGCGGCTTCATCTGTTCGACCATTGTGTCGATGTTGGCGTATGTCCAGTCTTTGGGGTGGCCGCCAGATGCCATCGCCGCGTTTTCAGCCGGCATGCCAAACGCATCAAAGCCCATCGGATGCAGTACGTTGTGCCCGGTGGAGATTTTGTAGCGCGCGATCACATCCCCCATGGTGTAGTTTCGCACGTGGCCCATGTGCAGTTTGCCCGACGGGTAGGGAAACATCTCCAGCACATAGTATTTCGGCTTGGACTCGTCCCGAACGGCCTTGAAGGTCTCGTTCTTGGCCCAGGCGTCTTGCCAGCGGGCTTCTATCTCTGCGGGTGTGTAGCGCGACATTTGGCGTGCCCTTGTATCTGCGATTCTGCGGTGGCCGCGCCGGATGCGCGACGTTCGTTCCGGCAATCTGATAGGCTTGCTTTGCCTTATGGTCCAGTGCCGAGCCATGAAAATGCACCGGTTGCGGGCTTACGGGTGCCAGAATCTGCGATATACATTGACAAAACAGCGTGATTTCGCGGGCAGGCAGTATGAAAATCCTTTTTATCCACCAGAACTTTCCAGGCCAGTTCAAGCATCTTGCACCGGCTTTGGTGGAAAGAGGTCACGAGGTCGTTTCCCTGACGTTGCGGGTCAAAGAACCCGGCACGTGGAAGGGCGTGCGGCTCGTGCCTTATGAGCTCAAGCGGGCACCATCGAAGGGGTTGCACCCCTGGCTGGTGGATTTCGAGACCAAATTGCTGCGGGCGGAGAGTTGTTTTGCAGCCGCGCGCAAGCTGCGTGACGGAGGCTTTACGCCGGATGTGATTGTCGCGCATCCCGGTTGGGGTGAACCGATGTTCCTGCGCGATCTGTGGCCGACGGCGCGGATCGGGCTTTATTGTGAGCTCTATTACACCAACCGAGACACCGATGTCGGTTTCGATCCCGAGTTCCCGAAAGCCGAAAAAGAAACGGATGCGATCCGGTTAAGGCTCAAGAATTTGAACAACACGATGCACCGAGATGTCGCGGATATGGGGATCAGCCCGACGCAGTTTCAGGCCGCGACATATCCGGAAGAATGGCAGGACATAATTTCTGTCATACATGACGGCATCGACACCAATGTGGTGAAGCCCAATCCGGAAGCGACATTCGAACTGCCCGATGGACGGGTTCTTAGCCGAGATGACGAGGTGGTCACATTTGTGAACCGAAATCTTGAGCCGTATCGCGGCTATCACGTTTTCATGCGCGCCTTGCCAAGGCTGCTCAAAGAGCGACCCAATGCGCAGGTTCTGATCGTTGGGGGCGACGAGGTGAGCTATGGGGCTGCTCCACCGAAGGGTCAGACGTGGAAACAGATTTTTATCGACGAGGTGCGCGGCCGTATTCCGACGCCGGACTGGGAGCGTGTTCACTTCCTTGGCAAGGTGCCATACGGCAATTTCCTGTCGATGCTGCAGATCACACGGGCGCATGTGTATCTGACATATCCTTTTGTGCTCAGTTGGTCGCTGATCGAGGCAATGTCGATTGGTGCTCCGATTGTCGCCAGTGACACCGCTCCACTACAAGAAGTGATCACCGACGAAGAAACAGGTCTTTTGTTTCCTTTCTTTGATGGGGAGCGGATGGTCGCACAGATCAGTCGTGTGCTTGATGATGCGGCTTTGCGGGACCAGATGGGCGCGTCAGCGCGGGCTTTGGCTATTGAGGGCTATGATCTCGAAAGCCGGTGCCTGCCGCGACAGCTTGCGTGGATCGACGAGCTTTTTGCCAAGACACCGGGGCCGATCAAGGTTTGAGTTTCTGAAATACCAGAAAGAAAAAGGCCGCTCACGAGAGCGGCCTTTGGCGTCTTTGATCTTTTGGCGGGTTCAGAACCGGCTGTCTTCGATGCGGATTTGGCGAGCGCGTGTCAGGATCGCGTCTTCTACGGCGCGCACGGTACCTTCGGAAACGGCTCGACCGCCTCGGGTTTGCATGGCCACGTTCAGTGAACGCGCGTCCAGCGCCGCATCGCGGATGTAGACCGTGGCACGGTAGCTGCGGCCGCCGCCCGGCGGCGTACCGTAGCCGGTGGAAATTACGCCCGAAAACGGATCCACGGTCTGGATCGGCAGGAAGCCGAGAACCTCAAGCGAAGCCGCCCAGAGATATTTGTTCACGCTGAGTTGGACATCGCTGTTGTCCGGGCCGAATAGCGTCCAGATAGACTCTGTCTTGTTGCTGTCAGATGCGTTGTAGCCGTCGAGCGGGTTACCAGTGACATCCCTATCGCCGGATCCTGATCCTACTGCGGTGCTCGTGGGGGCTGCGGTCTGGTTGCCGCATGCCGTGGTCAGAGCCAGTGTGCTCAGGAGAATAATCGTTGCCGTGCGGCGGAATAGGTCCATGGTACAGCCTTTAGAAACGTTCCGATACTGTCCTAGCCAAGCAGACCGCGTTGGGCAAGATGAATAGTCGGTTCCGGTTACATAGGCGCAGGCCAATGGACTCCTGTTATATAGAGAGGCGGAAGAGGGTGCGAAAATCGAGTGTGACATGTCTGCACCATTTTGTGGCGCATTGGATCGGCAGCTTCCGGTTTCCTTGCAATGAGACCCCCAAAAGAGCGAAACGTGTCGCCATACCCAGCTTGGGATTCTCTGAGTTGGGCGCATGAATTGGAAAACCGAGGGAAAAACTATGAAAAAAGTTCTCTTTGCAACCACCGCGCTGATCGCGACCGCGGGCATGGCTGCAGCAGAAATCAACTTTGGTGGTTCTGCACGTTTTGGTGTGATCTATGACTCCACCCCGACCGCAGCTGACGAACTGGCCATCCACAACCGTTTCACACTGAACATCGACGGTTCTGTTGAAACCGACACCGGCATCGAGTTCTTCGCTCGTGTACGTGTTCGTGGCGGCAACACCGGCACCGGCACAACCTCCGCTTCTGGCGTTTCCGCGCCTCGCGTTGGTCTGTCCGTAGCAGGCTTCACCCTGGCAACCGGCAACATCCTGGGCGCGCTGGAAAGCACACCTGGTCTGTATGACGGCGCAGTTGGCCTCACCGGTCTTGGCTGGAAAAACCTGCCGACCAACACTCTGAACGACGGCTATTGGGGTTGGGACTCGTTCTCCTCCGCAGGTGGCGGCGCCAACGGTGTTGAAGTGATCTACTCGAACGCTGGCTTCGGTGGTCACCTGTCTTGGTCCGGTACCGGCACCGACCGTACCGCACTGAACCTGTCCTACAACTTCGGCGACTGGACTGTTGCTGCTGGTTACCAGGACGACTCCGGCGCGGGTGACACATGGTTGCTGACCGCTGGTGGTTCCTTCGGTAACTTCGGTGTTGGCGCAGCATACGCTGACAACCCGACCACCCAGAAATGGCGCATCAACGGTTCCGCATCCTTCGGTTCCGGCACCACTGTAACCGCATTCGTTGCAGACGAAGACGGCGCAATCAAATACGACACCACCTGGGGTCTGGGCTTCACCCACTCCCTCGGCGGCGCAGTTCTGGCCGGCGGTGTAGTTGGCGACGAAGGTGGCGAAAACCAAGCCGACCTGGGTGTTCGTTTCTCCTTCTAATTCGGAAGAAGAGACACCTAATAGAGAGAGGCGGAACTTCGGTTCCGCCTCTTTTCTTTTGCGCTAGTTTTCGAACTTGATTCCCAGAAGATCCACGGGGTGGACACTCAGCGCGACAGCCACCACGCTGTCAAAAATAAGCAACAAATTGCTTAGAAAATCTTCACATAACATTATGATTTTTAAAGCTAAACCCCGACATTTGGCGGCTTTCCGCTTATGGTTTGATCAAAAAATCGCCGACGGTCAGGCTGCTGAAATTTCAAGAGCGGAAAGCGCCTTGTAGGCAAAAAAAATCGCTGCAAAAGAGGGCTCGCGCGCACCCGGAAACAAGGGTCTCACAGCGCGCTAACCAACTCATAGGAAGTGTTATGAAAAACGTTCTCCTCGCCTCCTCGGCGCTTCTTCTTTCCGCTGGTGTGGCCGCTGCGGAAATCAACTTCTCCGGTTCTGCCCGTTTCGGTGTGATGTATGACTCTACCCCGACTGCGGCTGATGAACTGGCCATCCACAACCGTTTTACATTGAACATCGACGGCGTTACCGAAACTGACTCCGGTATCGAGTTCTTTGCCCGTGTACGAGTTCGTGGTGGCAACACCGGTACAGGTACGACCTCAGCTTCCGGCGTTTCCGCGCCACGCGTCGGCATGTCCATCAACGGTGTGACCGTTGCAGTCGGCAACATCACAGGTGCCTTGGAAGAGACCCCCGGTCTGTATGATGGCGCGGTTGGCCTGACCGGACTTGGTGACCTCAACGTTGTTGCGATCACCGATCAGAATGGCGGCAACTGGGACAGCTTCAGCTCTGCTGGCGGCGGCGTAAACGGTGCTGAAGTGCTCTTTTCGACCGGAGCATTCGGTGCGCACTTGTCCTACAGCCCGGTTACGGATCGCACAGCGGTGAACGCGTCTTACAACTTTGGCGACTGGACTGTGGCGGCAGCCTATCAGGACGCCGGTCTCAACACCGACGACAAATGGGTTCTGACGGCAGGCGGTTCTTTCGGTAACTTTGGTGTTGGCGCGTCCTACGGTGACAACGACGGTGTAGCCAAGTTCCGCGTGAACGGTTCCGCAGCTGTTGGTTCCGGAACCCGTGTAACCGCGTTTGTTGCGGATGACGAAAGCGCAACTGATACCCTTTGGGGCCTGGGCTTCACCCACTCCCTCGGCGGTGCGGTTCTTGCCGGTGGTGTCGTAGGCGACCAGGATGGCGAAAACCAAGCTGATCTGGGTGTTCGCTTCTCCTTCTGATCCGACGGATAGCACGAGAATTGAAGGCAGGGCGTTGGCCCTGCCTTTTTTGTTGCGAGCGCAAATGAGGATTGGGAATCGCGCCTGAGGCTGAGAACCGCCGCCACTCGGGTGTCGGTCGATCCGATCAATAAAGCTCAAATTGTTTCTAAAAATGTCCGGAAATCTCTGAATTTACATCCAATTTTCGAGGATTGGGCAACTTCTCGCTAACCTCTTGTTCAACATTCCGCCGATCAAAACACTCACTCAGCCGACGTGTGATTTTCGCCGTTGAACACGAAGCTGTGAAGGATCAAGGGGGAGATGAGATCCCGAAAACGGGGCGCTCCTCCCATCCAAACCTTCATAGGAAGTGTCATGAAAAACGTTCTCCTCGCGTCTTCCGCGCTGATCCTCACCGCTGGTGCTGCGGCTGCGGATATCACCTTCTCCGGCTCCGCCCGCTTCGGTGCCATCTATGACTCGTCGCTGACGGGCTCTGATGACAAGCTGGGTATTCACAACCGTTTCACCCTGAACATCGACGCCGCAACTGAAACCGACTCCGGCATCGAGTTCTTTGCCCGCGTTCGTATTCGTGGCGAAAACGAAGGCAACGGCGCAACGTCTTCTTCCGGTGTGTCCGCGCCTCGTGTTGGTCTGCGGGCGAATGGCGTCGAATTTGCAGTTGGCAACATCGAAGGTGCCATCGAGGAAATGCCCGGCCTTTATGACGGTGAAGTTGGTCTGACCGCTCTGGGCGATTTGAACGCGGTTGGTAAGACAGCGCGTACCGATGACAACTGGGACTCGTTCAGCTCTGCCGGTGGCGGTGCGAACGGTGCCGAAGTGAAATACTCGGCCAACGGTTTCTCGACACATTTGTCTCATAGTCCGGTCAGCGGCCGCACAGCGTTGTTTGCGGCTTACGAGCAATCCAACTGGTTTGTCTCTGGCGGCGTGCAATCCGGCGAAGTGGCGATCGACGACAAGGTCATTGTCACCGCGGGAGCGACCTTCGGGAACTACGGCATTGGCGCGGGTTACGCGGACAACGACGGCACCTCCAAGTGGCGTCTGAGCGGAACAGCACAAGTTGGGTCCGATACTATGCTTACCGCCTTTGTTGCGGAAGATGACTCCGCGACCGAAACCCTCTGGGGCGTAGGCTTCAATCATGGCCTTGGCGGCGCACGTCTTGTTGGTGGTGTTGTCTCTGACGAAAACGGCGAAAACCAGGCTGACCTTGGTGTTCGGTTCAAGTTCTAAGCGACCCTGTCGTTTGAGCAACGAGGGGCGGCGCAACGGCGCTGCCCCTTTTCTTTTGTGGTGGTTTGGTGTTCTTTGCGCCGACACGATCAACCCGACGTTGGAGGCCGCCTTGTCGCTGAGCGAAATCACCGCCCGAATCCACAAAGCTGAGGAACTTGCCGGACGCACGGTGGGAGAAACCCAGTTGATTGCGGTGTCCAAACGCCAGCCTGACGCCCGCGTTGCTGAAGTGCTTGAAGCGGGACATCGGGTGTTTGGCGAGAACCAGGTGCAGGAAGCGGCTGGAAAATGGCCGGGTTTCAAAGAGCAATTTGGTGATGTGGCTGTGCATCTGCTTGGGCCGTTGCAAACAAACAAAGCGCGTCAGGCAATAGGGCTTTTTGACGTGATCCATTCTCTGGACCGACCAAAACTAGCAAACACCGTGGCACGACTGGCGCAGGAGACAGGTGGATGTCCTGATCTGTTCATACAGGTAAACACCGGCGAGGAACCGCAAAAAGCAGGGGTCCTGTTGGATGATGTGGACAGATTTGTGACCGAGTGTCGGGACATGGATCTGCCAATCGTGGGCTTAATGTGCATCCCGCCGATCGAAGAAGAACCATCATTGCATTTTGCATTGCTTGCGAAACTGGCAGCGCGGAACGGGCTTAGCGGGCTGAGTATGGGCATGAGCGGCGACTTTGAGCGGGCGGTGGCGTTGGGCGCGACGCACGTTCGGGTGGGTTCGGCAATTTTCGGAGAGCGCCCGACGCAAACGTGATTGTGCCTGAACCACAAGGCCGTGCAACAGTGAGTCCAAATGATTTGGTTCAGGAGTTTCACGATGCGTTTTCCTATTTTGCTTTTGTCGCTTTGCTTGAGCGCAGGTGCAGCTTCGGCAGAGTTTTCCCTGCGGTTTGACGGATGGGGCAACATCCCTGCCTGCAACAATGGCAACCCCAAATCGGTGCCCAACCCCGAGTTCATATTGACGGATATTCCCGCTGGCACGACGACTGTGCAATTCTATTTCAAGAACCTGAATGTACCGGCCGCCAATCGCGGTGCCAGCAAGCGTTTGCCGGTGCCCGCGGACGGTCGCATTCCGGCGGGCACCTTCAACTACCGTGGGCCCTGTCCGGTCAATGGTGTCAATACGTACGAATGGAAGGTGACCGCACGTGCTGGCAATCGAATGAGCGGAAATGCCAAGGCGCGCCGCGACTACCCTGAGTGACCGGGGTCATGGCACGATAACGCGCGTACCAGGCACCGCATTTCGCGCGATGAAATGCATGTGGTCCCGGCGGAAGGCGATACAGCCTTCTGTTGGAAATCCACGTCGACGCCACGTGTGTAGAAATATGGCGGAACCCTTCCCAACCTCTGCGCGAGGCCAGTTCCAGTCGGTCAGCAGAACCAAATCGTACAGAGGATCGGCGCGCCGAAGTTTCTCATGGCTGTGCGCGTAGGGCGCATGGACCTGTTGATTATATTGAGCGTCGCCGCTGGCATCAGACCAGAGATCGTCCTTGCCAATCGGTTGAGCCCAAGGCGCAGGCTGTGACATGCGATCCGCCCGATAAAGGAGCCCCGTGATAGAATGGAGCCCGCGCGGAGTTGCGCCGTCGCCTTCCCGCTTGTCGCTTCGGATGCCGCCCTTGCCAACGGAACAGGGGAAATAACGCCCCATAAACCGCACACCCCGATTGGTCAGAACGAGGTCAAACGGGGTCACAGCATGTGGCCCGATTTGCTGGCCTTGGTCGCGAGGTAGGCGCTGTTATAAGCGTTTTCGCCAACTTTGAGCGCCACACGTTCGGCAACGGATATGCCTGTGGCTTCCATCATCTCGATCTTGCGCGGGTTGTTTGTCAAAAGACGTACCGAAGAAAAACCCATTTCTTTTAGTATCTTGGCTCCGATGCGGAAGTCGCGTTCGTCATCTTCAAAACCAAGGCGATGATTGGCTTCTACCGTGTCAAATCCCTGATCCTGAAGCGAGTAGGCGCGCATTTTGTTGGCGAGGCCGATGCCGCGGCCTTCTTGATTGAGATAAAGCAAAACGCCTTCGCCCTCGGTGCCCATTTGCATCAAAGCGGCATTGAGTTGTGGACCGCAGTCGCATTTCAGAGAGCCAAGAACGTCGCCTGTGAAACAGGCTGAATGCAGGCGTGCCAAAACCGGTTTGTCGCGAGGAGGGCGTCCTATTTCGATTGCATAGTGTTCTTCTCCACCGTCTTCGGGGCGGAAAATGTGCAGGCGCCCAGCGTCGGCTGCGCGGATCGGCAAGCGCGCGTGAACCACCGGATGCAGGGGGCTGGTCGAAGTCAGATGCGGCGCGGCCAGATCGGCCGGAATAACTGTTAATCCGTGATCCAGAGCGAAGGTTGCGGCGTTTTCCAGTGTGAGGGCAAGGGCGGCGGGCAACAGCTGAGCAGATTTCACCAGCTTTATTGCGGCACGATGCAAGTCCGCATTCCCCTCACGTTCTGTTGCCAGAGGACCTTTCATCGGGCTCATCAGGTCGTCAGCGGGATCGGCAATACTGCGCAGCCATTTTAGGTCGGCGTCGGCAGGCAGGCGCACACGTGCAATGTCGCCGTCATAGGCGCGGGCCTTAAGTGTTTCGGCGCGTCGGCCGGTGACGACCAGGTGCGGAACTCCTCCCAAGTTGCGCAAGTCCGCAAGGCGGTCGCGATCCAGGGTTTCGGCTGACATAATCAGAACAGCCTTGCCGCCGCCGGTCATGACGATCGGGACCCCCATGCGCAAATCGGCGCGGGCGCGGGCAATACGTTCTATGATGTCGGGCGAAAAACTCATGGTCCCCTCGCGGTTGGAGCCATACCTGTAGCCCCCTTTGCAGCAATATGAAACATTTGACGCTGCAGAAACACGAGGGCGTGAGGGGATTGCAGTAAATCTTGTTGGGGGTTTCTTACGTATCCATGTCGTGAACAGAAGTTAACACCTAGTGATACGTGGAGGACACGGATGGCACAGTTGAAGAAAATCCTGCTGGTCGACGACGACGAAGACCTGCGCGAGGCGCTCTCCGAGCAACTTGTGATGACCGAGGATTTTGACGTGTTCGAGGCTGGCAATGGGGCCGAGGCCATGAGCCGCGTCAAGGAAGGTCTTTACGATATTATTATTCTGGACGTTGGTTTGCCGGACACGGACGGGCGCGAGTTGTGCCGCCTGATGCGAAAGCAGGGCGTGAAGAGCCCGATCCTGATGCTTACTGGACACGACAGTGACGCGGACACCATTCTGGGTTTGGACAGCGGCGCGAATGATTATGTGACAAAACCGTTCAAGTTTCCGGTGCTTCTGGCGCGGATCCGCGCCCAGCTGCGGCAACACGAACAGTCCGAAGACGCAGTATTCGTGCTTGGCCCATACACGTTCAAACCTGCGATGAAGATGCTGATTACCGAGGATGAACGCAAAATCCGTCTGACAGAGAAAGAGACCAACATTCTCAAGTATCTCTACCGCTCGACGGATGGCGTGGTCGCTCGAGATGTTCTGCTGCATGAAGTTTGGGGCTATAACGCGGGTGTGACGACGCACACGCTGGAAACCCACATTTATCGCCTGCGTCAGAAGATCGAGCCCGATCCCAGCAACGCCCGCCTGCTTGTGACAGAAAGCGGTGGGTACAGATTGGTAGCGTGAAACGGCAGAATTCCGCCAAATTGTCTCAAATTCTCAAGAATTGGCGGCGATGAGGAAGGAATTCAGCAACACTCTACCTATATCAGAGTCATGAGAACTCCCGCCATGTCCGGGTTATGACATGACCTCCCTGTTGGACTGACCCGGGCTTTGGCTCGGGTCCTTTTTTTTGTTGGGCAGGGGAAACAGTTTCTTGACCTCGATCAAAGAAACATCTGCGCCGCATCTTTAAGGTGGGCAAGGAAGAGATCCCGCATATGTCCGGGTTAAGGCATATACCTCCCTGTTGGACTGGCCCGGGTTTCGGCTCGGGCCCTTTTTTTGTCGGGCCGTTGGAATGCGCAGGAAATGGCGTTGGCAACGTTGCAATCACGGGGGTAGGGTGCGCCGACAGTTTTGATCCGGAGACCCTGCCATGTCCTTTACTCTTGCTACCTGGAACATCAATTCGGTGCGGCTGCGGGAGCCGATTGTGCTGAAGCTGATGGAGGAGGAAGCGCCGGACGTGTTGTGCCTTCAGGAGTGTAAAAGCCCCGTTGAAAAGATCCCTTTGGAGGGTTTTGCGGCGCTTGGCTATACGCATATGGTGGCGCGGGGACAGAAGGGTTACAACGGCGTCGCGATCTTGTCGAAGATACCGATGGAAGAAGCAGGCAGCGAGGATTTCGCTGATCTGGGGCATGCGCGGCATATAGCGGGCAAGCTGGAAAACGGGGTCACCATCCACAACTTTTATGTGCCGGCCGGCGGGGATGTTCCAGATCGGGAAAAGAACGAGAAGTTCGGACAGAAGCTCGATTACCTAACTGGCATGCGCGATTGGTTCCACAAAGAGACGCCGCAGAAATCGGTGTTGGTGGGCGATTTGAACATTGCGCCCCGCGAAGACGATGTCTGGGACCACAAGAAGCTTCTGAAGATTGTGAGTCACACGCCGATCGAGGTGGAACACTTGGCGGAGACGCAGGACGCCGGTGGGTGGGTGGATGTCACTCGTCAGGATATTCCGGATGGCAAACTGTACAGTTGGTGGAGCTACCGTGCGCGCGATTGGGACGCGGCAGACAAGGGACGGCGGCTGGATCACGTCTGGGCAACGGGAGACATTTCGGCCGCTGCACATGGCAGCCGCGTTCTGCGGGATGCGCGCGGTTGGGAAAAACCGAGCGATCATGCGCCGGTATTCGCAACGTTTGATCTGTAATGGCCGCGCGCGGTCGCAAATCCCCACTTTATCGCAAAGTGAACACCCGTACCCACGGTGTTCGGCACGGATGTTTGCGGATTGCCGAGCGCAAAAAGCATGAAGACAAAAAGCGGAGGGGGATGCGACAGGGGTTGCGGCATGGCCTGGATTTCACACCGCTGTACAAATTTTTGCTGTCAAAAGTGGGTCAGCCTTGGGATGGGGTTTATTCCGAGGCTGTTTCGCGACTGCCCAACGACGAGGCGATTTGGTGGCTGGTCGCGCGCAGCGAGGTCGATCGAAAGGGTGTAGTAAGGACCGGAGAGTCCAGTTACCACAGCGGTCTCTTTGTGACGGAGGACGGTCTGTTGTGCAAAGTCGACCCGGATCTCAGAAGCGCAGATATGCGGCCGACATGCCCGTGCTGTACGCATACCTTCAATGGCGAACCCTTTGGTCTACCGTTTGACCACTTCTAATGGGGTTTGACTGGCATCGGTTGCCAGATTGCCTCACCTTTGACCTTTGATTTTCCGGCGCGGAGGCTCATATAGAGGCCAACGCATATAAAGGATGACTCCAATGCTTGAACTTGGACAAGGCAACGGTGCCGCAGCGCCGGCCAATGGCGATCTGATCAAAGACGTCTCTGAGGCAACTTTCATGGCCGACGTGGTGGACGCGTCTATGACTGTGCCGGTGATCGTGGATTTCTGGGCGCCGTGGTGCGGACCGTGCAAAACGCTTGGTCCGGCGCTTGAGGCGGCGGTTACCGCGGCTGGCGGCGCGGTGAAGATGGCGAAGATCAACGTTGATGAAAATCAGGCTATTGCCGGTCAGATGCGCGTGCAGTCGATCCCTACGGTTTATGCATTTTTCCAAGGTCAGCCGATCGATGGTTTCCAAGGCGCACTGCCGCAGAGCGAGATTGATGCATTTGTTGCCAAAGTTGTCGAAGCGGGAGGTGGTGAGGTGCCAGATGGCGGTCTTGCGGACGCCCTCGCCGCGGCTGAGGAGATGCTAGAAGCCGGAGCAGCCCAAGACGCGGCGGAAACCTTTGCCGCCATTCTTGAGCAGGACACCGAGAGTGTTGCTGCATTTGCAGGGCTGGCACGCGCCAACATTGCTCTGGGAGCTCTGGATCAGGCAGAGGCTGTTCTGAATGGAGCGCCTGCAGCCTTTGCAGATGCGCCTGAAGTAGAAGCGGCACACGCTCAGTTGGCTTTGGCGCGGCAGGCTGAAAACGCGGGACCGGTTGCGGAATTGCGGGCGGCAGTTGCGGCAGATGCGGGCAATCACCAGGCGCGGCTTGATCTGGCGCAGGCGCTGCATGGCGCTGGAGAGGTTGAGGCGGCGGTCGACGAACTGCTCGAGTTGTTCCGACGGGATCGCGAGTGGAACGATGGTGCGGCGAAGACGCAGCTTTTCACTATTTTTGATGCTCTGCCAGCCAATGATCCCGTGGTTCTGAACGGTCGCCGTAAGTTGAGTTCGTTGATCTTTGCCTGATCGACAAAACCGGAGTAGGCTGCACGTATGATCAAGGCGGCTGATCTTCCTGACACGATCGCGGTATTCCCTCTTCCGGGGGCGCTTTTGTTGCCGCGGTCGCGTCTTCCTCTGCACATTTTTGAACCTCGATATCTTGCGATGTTGGATGACGTGCTCAAAACGCCGGAGCGCATGATCGGTATGGTGCAGCCAAATGAAGTGCCTGGCAGGGAAGGCCCGGGACTTCAGACGATCGGCTGTGCTGGCAGGATTACCCAGTTTACCGAAACAGAAGACAACCGTTACCTGATCACGCTGACAGGAGTGTCGCGGTTTCGCATTCAGGCCGAGGTGGACGGGTTCACGCCATATCGGCGATGCAACGTCGACTGGGTCGGGTTTGATCGTGATCTGGGATCAACCGAACACGACGAAGCATTTCAGCGGCCTGCATTTTTGTCACTTTTGAAGCGGTATTTCGAGCAGTTGGAGTTGCAGACGGACTGGGAAACGCTCAAGGATGCCGACGACGAGCTGCTGATCAATTCGCTGTCGATGCTGCTGGACTTCGGGGCTGAAGACAAGCAGGCCTTGCTTGAGGCACCGAGCCTGAGAACACGGCGGGAAACTTTGGTCACGCTGTTGGAATTCGCGATGCGCGGTGGCGGCGGAGAGGACTTGATACAATGACTGAGAAAACGTCTGAGCCAGGGTTTGACCGGCGGATGCTGGAAGCGCTGGTGTGCCCCGAAACGCGGGCTACGCTTGAATACGACGCAGAGAGACAGGAACTTGTGTCTCGCGGTGCTGGATTGGCGTTTCCGATCCGGAACGGTATTCCGGTTATGCTTGTGGATGAGGCGCGTACTCTGGACTAGGACTCGGGCGCTCGTCTGAGCAAACAACCCAATCAAAGTTGAAAACGCGCGTTGCCGGAAAACTACGCGTTATCGCATGAGGTCAGGCAGTTCGCCTGTGAGCCCTGCGGCCTCCCGCATAAAAGTACGGCGTAGGGCGGGAACGCGGCCGATCAGCCCCATGCCAATGTCGCGGCCGGCGCGGAGTAGCGGATTGTCGTTGGAAAACAGTTTGTTGGTGAGATCTGTGGCGGCAACGAGGGCTTGTGTGTCAAAGCGGCGCCACTCCTGATAGCGCTCAAGAACCTGAATGGCGGAAATATCCTCGCCGCGAGATTTGGCTTCGGTGAGAATTTGGGTGAGCGCGGCCACGTCGCGCAGGCCAGCGTTGAGCCCCTGTCCGGCAATCGGATGCATGCCGTGCGCAGCGTCACCAACCAGCGCCACGCGGTCAGCCACGAAATCGTTCGCCACGGTAAGGCCAAGCGGGTAAGTGAAACGCGCCCCGGCCAGAGATATTTCGCCGAGGAAGTCGCCGAAACGGGGACGGAGAACTGCGAGATAGTCCTCGTCGCCGAGCGCGTTTATCCGCTTTGCGTTTTCCTCGGTTTCAGACCAGACGATTGATGACATGTTGCCGGGCAATGGCAGGATCGCAAGCGGGCCGGGGGGCATGAAAAACTGGTGCGCCACGCCATCGTGGGGCTTCTCATGCGCAATTGCGCAGACCAGTGCGGTTTGACCGTAGCCCCAGCCAGTACGCCTTATTCCTGCGCGCTGGGCCACACCGGACTGGCGACCATCGCAGCCAACCAATAGACGTGCGCGTCGGGTTGTGCCGTCAGACAGTGTCGCTGTTACGCCTGTCGCATCGACGGATTGGTCCGTGACACCGGTTTCGGGCACCAAAGTGATCGCCTCGTCGGCCTCCATTGCAGCAAGGAAGGCCCGGTAAAGAAAGCGGTCTTCGAGCATGTAGCCCATGGGGCCTTCTTCAAGCTCGGTGTGATCAAAATGCAGAAAGAATGGTGAGGGGCCTTCACCCGCTCGGCCATCGGACACTTTGATATCCAGCATCGGTTGAGCGTTGGCCGCGACCCCATCCCAGATGCCAATTTTGTCCAGAAGCCTCTTGGACGCCAGGGCCAGCGCGTAGCCTCGGCCATCAAAATTGTCGCTCGCCCGCGTCGTGGCCGGGCGCGCGTCGACCACAGTCACGGTGAAGCCCGCGCGGGACAGGGCGAGGGCAAGGGCGGGTCCGTTAAGACCGCCTCCGGCGATGAGGATATCGGTGTCAAAGCTCATGGGGCCAATATGGGGGACGGTTCGGGATTGTCCATGTGCGATTGCGCCGCTACCGTCGCCTGAGCGGAACTGTGGGGACGAGAGATGTTGCACTGGCTGGAAATGAGCGCGGCGGATTTGGGGCGCGGGATTGGAGACGGATCTATTGACCCGGTTGCGCTGACCCAAGCGTTTTTAGGCGCCATCGACAGCAGCGACCATAAGGACAGAATCTATGCGCGGGTTACACGCGACCGCGCCCTAGCAGAGGCAGAGGCTGCGGCTGAACGCGCTCGAGCGGGCGAACGCTTGTCTTTGCTCGATGGGGTTCCGGTGAGCTGGAAAGATCTTTTTGATACGGCCGGCGTTGCAACAGAAGCGGGATCTCTGCTGCTCAAGGACCGTGTTCCGGGGCGGGATGCGGAAGTGCTGCGCAACGCAACAGCTGCGGGTCTTGTGTGTCTCGGCAAGACGCACATGAGTGAATTGGCTTTCTCCGGTTTGGGGCTAAACCCGATGACGGCAACGCCACCATGCGTGAATGACCCCAAGGCTGTGCCTGGCGGGTCTTCGTCTGGCGCAGGCGCGTCGGTCGCCTTCGGCCTCGCTGCGGCGGGGATAGGGTCGGATACCGGCGGATCGGTCAGAATCCCGTCGGCTTGGAACGATCTCGTGGGGCTGAAGACCACGTCGGGACGTTTGTCCAACGACGGGGTTGTTCCGCTGTGCCGGAGTTTTGATACCGTCGGACCGCTGTGTCGGACAGTTGAAGATGCCGCGCTACTTTTGGCGGCACTCGAAGGCACCGCACCCGCAGATTTGAATGGCGCAACTCTGGTAGGCAAGCGGTTTGCGGTTCTTGAAACAGTGGCTTTGGAAGGCGTGCGAGAAGCCCCGATGGCAGGTTTCGAAAAGGCGCTGCACCGTATGCAGGAGGCGGGTGCATCGTTGGAGTTTCTGAAAGCGGGTGAAGTCGCGCGAGCGATGGATTTGACGGGACCGCTTTTCACTTCTGAGGCATATGGGGAATGGCGCGACGAGATCGAGGCTGCGCCCGATTTGATGTTCGACCAGATACTTGAGCGGTTCCGTGCAGGGGCTTCGTTCTCCGGACCCGATTACGTTGATGCTTGGCAGGCGCTGGAAGAACACCGGATGCGCTGGAACACGCGGATCGCCGGATTTGACGCTGTTCTTTTGCCGACATCTCCTATTTTGCCACCGGACGCGGGCCGCTTGATGAGCGATCACGACTATTACGTCACTGAGAACCTTCTGGCGTTGCGCAACACGCGGATCGGGAATTTGATGGGCAGCGCGGGCGTTTCTCTCCCGACAGGTGTACCAAGTTGTGGTCTGATGATGCTCGGGGCACCCATGTCAGAAGAGCGACTGCTCAGATTGGCTTCGGCAACAGAAGCGGTGTTGGCCTCCTGAGCTATCGATGGTGTCGTGCCAAAGAAAATGCGCAGTCCTTCGAATTGAATAAAATGCCCGGTGGCGCGGAGGCCACAAGTGACGGATTCATAGGCATTTTAGTGGACGGGCGCATGTGCTTTGGGTAACTTGGGTGCAAACGGGGCGAAATGATCCCGAACCTGAGGCAGTTTGAATATGATGTTCCCCGAGCGGTTTTCGAACCTACCGGCTTATGCGTTTCCGCGCCTGCGTGCGCTGTTGGATCACCTGAAACCAGGTGGGCCTGTGATGCATATGACCATTGGCGAACCCAAACATGCCTTTCCTGATTGGGTCGCGGAGGTCATTGCTGAGAATGCCGCCGAGTTCATCAAGTACCCCACAAACGAAGGCACTCCGGAGCTTCTTCAGGCGATTTCGGCGTGGATTGAACGGCGCTATGGCATTGCGGTGCCCCCGGAACAGGTGATGGCGTTGAACGGGACGCGCGAAGGCCTCTACAACGCGGCGATGGCGCTTTGTCCGGAGACCAAGAACGGCAAGCAACCGATCATCCTGACACCAAACCCCTTTTATCAGGTCTATTCGGTGGCCGCCGCGTCGGTAGGAGCAGAAGCACGGTTTGTGCCTGCAACCGAGGCAAGCGGGCACCTGCCGGATTTCGCTGCATTGGAGCCGGAGATTCTTGATCGCGTTGCGATTGCTTACGTGTGTTCTCCGGCCAACCCCCAAGGCGCTGTGGCCAGCGAAACGTATTGGCGTGATCTGATTGCCTTGGCCGAAAAACACGATTTCAAGGTATTTGCGGACGAGTGTTATTCCGAGATTTACCGAAAAACACCGCCGCCGGGAGCGTTGCAGGTTGCCAATGAGATGGGGGCAGATCCTGAGCGCGTGTTGATTTTCCATTCTCTGTCCAAGCGTTCCAACCTCGCCGGATTGCGCTCCGGTTTTGTGGCAGGTGGGCCGGAGAGCATTCGTCGGATTCGGCAGTTGCGGAATTACTCCGGTGCGCCCTTGCCACTGCCTTTGCAGCGTGCGGCGGAGAAGGTCTGGGCGGACGAAACCCACGTAGAGGAAAATCGTCGTCTATACGCGGAAAAATTCGATATTGCGGACGACATCCTCGGGGATGTGCCCGGATACACCAGCCCACAAGCAGGGTTCTTTCTGTGGCTGCCAGTGGAAGATGGCGAAAGGGCTGCAGTCAAACTTTGGACGGAGACCGGCGTGCGGGTTTTGCCTGGCGCGTATCTGAGCAGAGATGCCGAAGGGTATAACCCAGGCAAGGGATTTATTCGGGTCGCTCTGGTGGCCCCAAAAGACGAAGTGCGGGAGGCGCTGACGAAGCTGCGCGCCTGCATTTACGGATAAGAACGAGGACGGTAACGAGATGGCATATCAGGCGCGTGGACGAGGCCCACTTTTGGACAGTGCAACGCAGGCAGCAGTGGAGAAACGAGGCAAGGAACTGATCGGTTTTGTGCTGATCGCGCTTGGCTTGATGGCCGCTGCGATGATCGCGTCATATACACCGACGGACCCCAGTTTCCTGTCTGTGACTGACGCGCCCGTCCAGAACTGGATGGGTTGGATCGGCGCCTCTATTGCTGCCGGATTGTTTGTCATTATCGGTTTTGCCAGCTGGGGCGTTGCCGCTGTTTTGACCGTATGGGGGCTGCGCATGGCCTTTCATATCGGTGAAGAACGGCTTCAGAGCCGAATAATTTTCGCGCCGATTATGCTCGCGCTTGGCGCGATTTATGGCTCCACAATGGCGCCAGGCGAAAGCTGGACACACGATTTCGGTCTGGGCGGCCTATTTGGCGATACGGTTACCGGGTTTCTTTTGACCGTTTTGCCGATTGGAGCGCAGGCAGGGGTGAAAGTTCTGTCTCTGGTGACAGGTGTGGCATTTGTTGCGATGGCCCTTTTCACGCTGGGCTTCACCCGTGGGGAACTTCAAGGGTTTGCTCACCGGATCGCGGTTGGTCTGGTGCTCGCCTATGACAAGTTGATGATCCTTTTGGGCCGAGGGGCCAGTGGCGCCGTCGCAGGGGCGACAATGGCTGCAAAAAACGTGCAGGCACGTCGTCAGGAACGCCGCGATGCTGAAGAAGCACGCGCTGCGCAATCTGCGGAAGAGGGCTGGAATGATCCTGTTATTGAGGAAGATGTAGAGCCGACTATTGAAGAAGTCGCGCCGTTTTCCAAACCGCGTTTGCGCATGCCGGCGCTTATCAAGCGTTCAGAGCCGGCCGCAGCACCGATGCCTGAACCTGAGTTGGTCGAGAATATCTTTTCCCAAGAAATAGAAGACGCTCCGGGTGGCGAGGATCGCATCAAATCCAAGATTGCTGATGTGATGCGCAATCGGGCGCGCCGCGGCGAGGCGGTTTCTCCGCCCGATCTGAATCCTGAACTTCACCCGGATCTTCATTTCGACAAACCACTGACCAAGGGGCGTGGCCGTGGTCCGGATCCGCTGGTTCTCGACGGCGCGGCTCAGGGACAACCACGGGCAGTGCCGCAAGCCGCACATCCGATGGAACCGCCGCTGACAGGTGGGGCGGGAGTGCGTGTCGAGCCGCCGTTGTCGGCGCCGATGGCATCACCGGCAGCACCTGTGCCAACGGTGCCGGTGGCTGATGAGATTTTTGCCGAGGACGATCATTGGGATGCGCAGGAACCGACTGCGCCGGAGATTGCGCCGCAGCCGGTTCAGCATGTGGCGCCGCAACCTATTCCAGTGCCTGAGCCTAAGAAGGTCGTGCAGCCGCGTCAGATCAAGCCGGTCCAACCTTCAGCACGGGCAAAAGCGGAAGCACAACCTTCGCTTGCGTTCGAAGAAAACCACATCGAATACGAGCTTCCGCCACTCAACCTGTTGGAAAATCCAATGACGATCTCTCGTCACCATCTGAGTGACGAAGCGCTGGAAGAAAATGCACGCATGTTGGAAACCGTTCTGGACGACTATGGCGTGAAGGGTGAGATTGTCAGCGTGCGTCCGGGTCCGGTTGTCACGATGTACGAACTTGAGCCGGCGCCTGGTTTGAAAGCGAGCCGGGTCATTGGTCTGGCCGACGACATCGCCCGCTCGATGAGCGCATTGTCTGCGCGTGTGTCCACAGTGCCGGGGCGGTCAGTGATCGGGATCGAATTGCCGAACGAGAACCGCGAAAAAGTGGTTTTGCGAGAAATTCTGAGCGCCCGCGACTTTGGCGATAGCAATATGAAGCTGCCGTTGGCGCTGGGGAAGGACATTGGTGGCGATCCCGTTGTTGCGAACCTCGCGAAGATGCCGCACCTGTTGATCGCGGGTACAACCGGCTCCGGTAAGTCTGTCGCGATCAACACGATGATCCTGTCACTGCTTTACCGCCTGACACCGGAAGAGTGCCGTTTGATCATGATTGACCCGAAGATGCTGGAATTGTCGGTTTATGACGGCATTCCGCACCTGTTGTCGCCAGTTGTGACGGATCCCAAGAAGGCAGTTGTCGCGCTGAAATGGGTCGTGGGCGAGATGGAAGAGCGCTATCGCAAGATGTCGAAAATGGGCGTGCGCAACATCGATGGCTATAACAGTCGCGTCGCTGACGCGTTGGCTAAAGGCGAGACGTTCTCACGGACGGTCCAGACAGGCTTCGACGATGACACCGGTGAACCGGTTTTCGAGACCGAAGAGATGACTCCGGAGAAAATGCCATACATTGTCGTCATCGTGGACGAGATGGCCGACCTGATGATGGTTGCGGGCAAGGAGATCGAGGCCTGCATTCAACGTCTTGCCCAAATGGCACGTGCCTCGGGCATCCACTTGATCATGGCCACGCAGCGCCCGTCCGTGGATGTGATTACCGGTACAATCAAAGCGAACTTCCCTACCCGTATTTCCTTCCAGGTGACCTCGAAAATCGACAGCCGCACCATTCTGGGTGAGATGGGCGCGGAACAGCTATTGGGCATGGGCGACATGCTTTATATGGCTGGCGGTGCCAAGATTACTCGTTGTCACGGTCCGTTCGTGAGTGATGAGGAGGTTGAGGAAATCGTGAACCACCTCAAGAGCTTTGGTCCGCCAAGTTACATTGGTGGTGTGGTTGAAGGACCTGATGACGACAAAGCCGATAACATCGACGCCGTGCTCGGGTTGAACACCGGCGGCAATACCAATGGCGAAGATGCACTGTATGATCAGGCTGTGGCAATCGTCATCAAGGATCGCAAGTGCTCGACCAGCTATATCCAGCGCAAACTGGCCATCGGTTATAACAAGGCCGCGCGACTGGTGGAGCAGATGGAAGACGAAGGTCTTGTGAGCGCTGCCAACCACGTCGGTAAGCGTGAGATTTTGGTGCCAGAGCAATAAAGGCACCGGTAGGCAAAGGTTTGCTGACACAGTATCGTGACCGCCGTCGGGGGCTGAAATCCCGGCGGCGGTCAATTAGTTTAAGGATATGAATACGTTGAAAAGCTTTGTCGCTCCCGCCGCATTGGCCGCTTTTGTGTCTGCACCTGCCAATGCCGAACAGATTTCGCTAGGTGATCTGTCGACCTACCTCAACAGCATGTCCACGGTGCAGGCAGGTTTCACGCAGATTTCCGACGACGGCTCTGTTCAGACCGGCACGCTGTATATCCGGCGTCCCGGTCGGATGCGGTTCGAGTACAATCCGCCCGAAAAAGCGCTGGTTCTGGTCTCCAACAACTCCGTGGCAATTTTTGACGGGCGCTCGAACCAACCGCCTGAGGTCTATCCGCTAAAGCGGACGCCGTTGTCGATCATTCTGGCTGATCAGGTGAACCTTGGGCAGGCAAACATGGTGGTCGGACACGATTTTGACGGCACTGCCACGATTGTGACGGCCCAAGACCCTGAGAACCCTGAAATCGGGAATATCCAGCTGAAGTTCACAGCGAATCCGGTCGAACTGCGGCAGTGGGTGATCAATGACAGTGCCGGCAGTCAGACGACTGTTATACTTGGCGATACAAAAGCGGATGTACCGCTCCGGAACCGCATCTTCGACATTGACCGGGAAAGACGCGGCGCGAACTAAAGTCCGCGCCCGCCCAAGGTTACCAGACCCGTGTACAGCGGCGGAGTTGTTCGCCGTAACGCGCTGCGCGTGCATTGACGTCGTTTGCGACGTTCAAAAGCCAAGTCTTGTTTCTGTAGGTGCCACGGGCGTAGCCGGTGTGGCCTTCGTGGTAATTCAAGTATTGGCCGCGCGCATCGGAGAGGGCGATGCCGTTCTTTTCGCGGGACTTGTTGAAATACCAGCCCATGAAGTCTGTTGCATCCCTGATGTCATCCCGTTTCGCGCCGCGGTTGCGGGTTTCTTTCTTGTATTGATCCCACGTGCCATCGAGCGCCTGTGCGTAGCCATAGGCTGAGGACTGGCGTCCCATCGGCAGAACACCCAGAACATATTTGTGCGGAGTGCGCGCGTTGGAGATGAATTTGCTCTCCTGATAGAGCACGGCCATCTGCACGCTCACTGGCACGCCCCACTTGCGCTGCGTCTTCTTGAACGCTTTCGCAAAATGCTTCTTTTCCTTGAGAATCGAACACGCGTTCTCAAGGTTTCTTGGTGGCTTTTTGTCGCCGCCACCACAGGACGCCACAAAAAGGACGACCATTAACGCGATAAGGAACCTGCTCATCTGCCTCACGCTATGTTTGTTTTGTTGTTTTGCGAGAGTTTACGCCATTTGGCGTGGGAGGTGAATTCACAAATATGCGGGATTATAGGAGAAATCCGAGGACAAGCGGCAATCCGACCACGCAGGTGAGCGTCGACACCATGACGTAACCCGCCACCGCGTTGCTGTCGGCCTCGTATTTTTCGGCCAGAAGATAGGCTGTAACCGCGACAGGCGTGGCAAGTTCGAGCACAAGAACACCAAAGATCGCGCCGGTCAGGCCAAACGCGGATCCCACAGCCCAGCCAACAGCCGTACATAGAACCAGCTTTACAACAGATAGCCACAGGGCGGTGGCGATCCGACCCGGTGTTAGGCGGGCAACAGCCACACCGAGGGTCACCAGCATGAGCGGAATTGCCATCTGGCCAATCAAATCGAGCGTGTTTGTGAGAAATCTTGGCGTTTCCCAATCTTGCCACAGAAACACGGCGCCCAGAAGTGTAGCTGCTATCATAGGTTCCTTTAGAATTTTCCCGGCAGACCCTTTCCCGGCGACCATCCACAGGCCGATCGTAAAAGACCAAATTGCGGTGACCGCAAGCATGACAACGGCGGCCTCCAGGCCGACCTGTCCAAAGGCGAAATAGCACAAAGGAATGCCAAGGTTGCCGGTGTTTCCGAAGGTAAAGGGAGCCAAATAGGTTCGCATGTCGAGGCCCGCGACGTGCAGAATACCCCAGCCAAGCACGCCAATGGCGAAGTAACCGACGCTGCCTGCAACCGCGAGTGTGCCCAGTGTCGCCAGATCGGCTTCGGTTTTCATCAGGGCGGTGAAGATCAAGCAAGGCACTGCGAGCGTCATTGCTAGGCGGGTAACAAATTGAATTCTATACTCAAATCCAGCTTTTACCCAAGCAAAACCAACCCCTGCGACAAGAAATACAGGGGCCACTATTTCCAGAACTGTTAAGATTACGTTCACAGACTGTTTCCTCGCGAAATGTGGCAAAAGTTGGACATTGCCCCCTTGAAGGGTCTAACTTTAGGCAATAGGGGCTGCAATACATGCTTAGAACACGCGCAAAATACTATCTCGGCCAAGTTGTCCGTCATCGCAAACACCCGTTCCGGGGGGTTGTCTTTGATGTGGATCCCGAGTTTTCGAATACCGAGGAATGGTATCAGAACATTCCTGAAGACAGTCGGCCGGTGAAAGATCAGCCGTTTTACCATCTGCTCGCGGAGAACGATCAGAGCTACTATGTGGCCTACGTGTCGGAGCAGAACCTGATTGCTGACTACTCTGGCGAGCCTGTTGGTCACCCCGATTTGCCCGAAATGTTCGGGCCGATGGAAGACGGTGTCTATCCGCTCCATTACAACATGAACTGACCCTTTTCGGATCCGAAATTCAGGGCGCGTCATTCGGTTTCGACTGGCGCGCCTCGCTTTTTCCAGGTCGAGAAACCGCCTTCCATTTCGGCAACATTCGTCGCTCCCATGTCTTGCAGGGTTTTCACTGATAATGCGCTTCGCCACGCGCTGGCGCAGAAAAGAACAAGGGTTTTGTCGGTGGCCAGTTCCGGCTTGTGGTAGGGGCTTTCGGGATCAATCCAGAATTCCAGCATGCCACGAGGTGCGTGAAAGGCATCTTTGATCCGGCCCTCACGGGTCAATTCCCGCGGATCGCGGATGTCGACAAACAGTGCTTTGCCCTCCGCGACCAGTGTTTCAGCCTCCTCCTGAGTGAGGCTGGTGATCTGCTCTTTGGCCTGCGCCACGAGGCGTTTTACCGGTGTGATAGCCATATCAGTACCCTATCGCTGCGCCGTCTTTGCGGGGGTCGGAAGCGCCGACAAGGTAGCCATCCGGATGGATCTGGATGGCCTGCGCACCACCTAGTGGGGCCGGCGGGATTTCCACCTTGTGACCCAGATCGGCAAGCTCTTGACGCACAGCGTCAGAGTAGCCGCGTTCAACCTTGAGAACGCCGTCTTCGGCAAAGGAACGGGGTGCATCAAGCGCTTCCTGCAGGTCCATGCCAAAGTCTTCGATATTCGTCAGAACGCGTGCGTGTCCATTTGGCTGATAGTGTCCGCCCATCACCCCAAACGGCATTTCAATCCGCCCATTTCGACGGGTCATTCCCGGGATGATCGTGTGCATGGGCCGTTTGTTGGGGCCAAGTTCGTTAGGATGACCTTCTTGGAGGGTGAAGCCGCCGCCTCGGTTCTGCATTAGGATGCCGAATTTCTCTGACGCGATGCCTGAGCCGAAAGCGTGGAAAATCGAGTAGATCAACGAGACCGCCATGCGGTTCTTGTCAACAACCGTGATATAGACGGTGTCCTTGTGAACGGCTTCCGTCAGTTTTGCGGGATGCGCCATGGCTTTGCCGGGGTCGATCAGTGCCGCCAGTTTTGCTGCGGTGTCGTCAGACAGCAGGTGGTCGATGCGGTCCGGAGAGCTCGGGTCCGCAATAAAGCGGTCACGGGCGTCATAAGCCAGTTTTGCGGCTTCCGCTTCGATATGGGCGCGTTCGGCTCCAAACGGGTCCATACCTGCGATATCGAAGTGTTTTAGGATATTGAGCAGCAGGATCGCGATGGCGCCCTGCCCATTGGGTGGATGTTCGATCAGCTCCACATCCTTGTAAATGCCGCTGACAGGAGCGGCATCGTTGCCGATGCAATTGGCAAAATCATCCATTGAATGAACCCCGCCCAAGGCGTTCAGGGTGGCGACCATGTCTTCGGCGATTTCACCGGTATAAAATGCATCCCGGCCGTGTTTTGCGACGCGGCGCAGCACTTCGGCTTGTCCGGGTGCCTTAAAGAGTTGGCCAGTCATATATGCTTTGTCGCCATTCATGAAATGGGTGCGGCCATGCCCCTGAAGGGTGCGTCCGTTGATGTCCCAATCAAACCCTGCGCGCGGCGCTACGGGTACGCCGGCATCTGCATAATGAATCGCTGGCGCGAGGCTGTCGGCTATGCCGAGCTTACCGAATTTTTCCGACAGCTGACAGAAGCCGTCAATGGCGCCGGGAATGGTGATGGCTTCGACATCAAAAACAGGAACGGCGTTGTGCCCCATATCACGCAAGCGCGCGGCAGTGGCTGCGGATGGTGCGCGACCCGATCCGTTGAAAGCGTGAACTTCGTCACTGTCTGGTGTGGAGACAAGCGCAAAACAATCCCCACCGATGCCTGTGGACTGAGGTTCACATATGCCCAGCAGAACGGCGCCAGCGATGGCGGCGTCCATTGCAGAGCCACCGGACTTTAGTATGTCCAAAGCGGCTTGAGCGGCGAGCGGGTGCGAAGTGGCGCACATGCCGTTGGTGGACATGACGGGCGAGCGCCCGGGAAGTTGGAAATCGCGCATGTTGGCCTCTTGATGTTCGGTCAAAGGTTTGACGCGAGACTGAGGCAGAATGAACGGTTGTTCAAGAGGCGGAGGTACGACCTTTGGGTCGAATTCTCGGTAATGTGAGGCGGTTCAAGCCGCTTCGTCTGGAATGGAGAAGGTCAGTTCGTTCCAGCTGTCGTCAGCCCGGGAGTAGGCGATGTTGCGGGCAAGGGTGCGCACCATCATCCAGCCAAAACCACCTTCGGGCAGATCCATGAGGTCGGTTTCCACATCCGGTGCATTGCCGGAAGGAATTTGGTCGTCCGGCATGGGCTTGCCGTTGTCGCGCACTTTCAAGTGCCAGCTGTTCTTGTCGTAGTTGCCGGTGAGCGCGATCAGCCCGTCGGAACGGTCTGCAAGCGCGTGTTCGACCACGTTGTTGAGAACCTCTGCCAACACAATTTCCAACGTTCCGGCATTGCAGGCTTCGAGCTGCCGTTCTGTCAAACGCTCGCGCAAGGTTTCCAGAGCAACGCGCACCTCGTGTGGCGTTCCCTCAAGTTCGATATGGATGTCGGGGTTGATTTTGATCACTGTCCCGCTGTCCCTTTCACTCAGCCAACGTCATCTTATGACGCCAGCGCCTCCCCCAACGACGTGTGGATTTTGAAAACCGTATCCATGCGTGTCAGGCGGAATACCTTGTCGACATTTTCATTGAGGCCGGACAGGTCCAGCCGGTGTTTGCTCCCCAGCTGTTTCATGGCCGCGACAATCGCGCCAAGGCCGGATGAATCAATAAAATCGACTTCGGACAAATCGAGGACAACGCGGCCGGAGGCCGAGTCGGTTTCCTCTCGCATGCGGTCCTTGAACTGGATCGCGACAGAGGCATCGATGCGCGTTTCGTGTACGGACACGATCAACGTTTCGCCTTCTGTCTTGCTCGTCAGGTTCATGAGCTTCTCCCAAAAACATGTGCTTGAAACAGACAATAAGCAGAAATCCTTACCAATACGTGAGCGCGAACAGTGTTGCGTCTCCGGCTTTGTTGGCTCAGGTAGGCTGCAATATCCGTGCAATGTTTGTGATGCAGACAGGGGCGGAACAGGGGTAAATCTTTGATTTGAGGGAGAATTCGATGAAAAATGTGGTGATTGCCGGCGCGGCGCGTACGCCGATGGGCGGTTTTCAGGGCGCATTTGACGGAGTGGAGGCTGCCGAACTAGGCGGCGCGGCGATTCGTGCCGCGCTGGCAGATGCCAAGGCAGACACGGTTGAAGAAGTTCTGATGGGCTGCGTGCTTCCGGCAGGACAAGGGCAGGCACCTGCCCGTCAGGCGGGATTCAAGGGTGGACTTGGAGAGGAGGTCCCCGCGACCACGCTCAACAAGATGTGCGGCTCCGGAATGAAGGCGGCCATGATGGCATTTGACGCCGTTGCGCTAGGGGATCGCGATCTGATGATCGCTGGCGGCATGGAGAGCATGACGAACGCACCTTACATTTTGCCCAAGATGCGTGGTGGCGCGCGGATCGGGCACCAACAGGTGATCGATCACATGTTTCTAGACGGACTGGAGGACGCTTACGACAAGGGGCGCCTGATGGGGACGTTCGCCGAGGACTGCGCTGAAAGCTACCAGTTCACCCGTGAAGCGCAGGATGAATACGCGCTGAAGTCCTTGTCCAATGCGCTTGAGGCACAAAAGTCTGGAGCATTTGAGGGTGAGATTGCCCCCGTGACGATTTCTACCCGCAAAGGCGACGTGGTTGTCGGCGAGGACGAGCAACCGGGTAATGCACGACCTGAAAAAATTCCTCAGCTGAAGCCTGCCTTCCGCAAGGACGGGACTGTGACACCGGCAAACGCGTCGTCGATTTCCGATGGTGCTGCCGCGCTGGTTGTAGCGTCCGAAGAGGCGGCACAGACGCAAGGCCTGCAGGTGCGTGCGCGCATTCTCGGCCACGCGAGCCACGCACAAGCGCCGGGGTTGTTCACAACCGCTCCCGTGCCCGCAGCCCAGAAACTTTTGCAGAAGATTGGCTGGTCCAAAGACGACGTGGACCTTTGGGAGGTCAATGAAGCCTTTGCAGTGGTTCCAATGGCGTTCATGCACGAAATGGGATTGAGCCGTGACATCGTAAATGTGAATGGTGGTGCCTGTGCATTGGGCCATCCAATCGGAGCATCTGGTGCTCGGATCATGGTCACGCTTCTCAACGCACTCGAAAAACGTGGTTTGAAACGTGGTGTTGCCGCGATCTGCATCGGTGGTGGCGAAGGCACCGCCATTGCGATTGAGCGCGTTTAACGTCGCGTTCTGGTTGAAAATCGACACGCCCTCGGTCTCACTTCCGCAAGGTAAAGTGAGGGGCGTGTCGTGTCGAAATTCAAAACATTTGTCGGAGTGGCGAAGGTTCTGGTGCCCGAAAGAGTCGTTGAACGGCTCTATCGTGGCAAACGAACCGTGGTTGCGGGCCGGACGATAGACGCCAAGGCGCAGGCCGTGAGTGATCTGGTCGGGATGATGCGCGACCCGGATGTAATGCCGACGGTGGAGGAAAGCCGCGCGCAGTTGTTGGCGATGGCCCAGAAGCTGGAACAGCCGGGTCCTGACAGCGTGGGTATGACTGACATCATGTTGCCTGGCGCCGCAGGTGATCGGCGCGCTCGTGTATATACCCCGGCCGGGGTTTCAGTCGAAGGTCCGGAGCCGACCTTGCTTTACTTGCATGGCGGTGGCTGGGTTCAGGGGGCGATTGAGAGTCACGACGGCCTATGCGCGCGCCTTGCAGACATGGCTGGCATTCGCGTCGTATCCTACGACTATCGCCTTGCACCGGAGCACCCATGGCCTTCGGGATGCGATGATGTGCTTGCGTGCTACAGAGCGCTGGTGGCGGGAGAAACCAGACTGGCCATCGATCCGGGGCAGCTGGTTGTAGGTGGCGACAGCGCTGGCGGCAATTTGACGGCGGTACTGATGCACGACATCGTCAAAGCCGGTGTTTCGATACCTGCGGGCCAAGTGCTGATCTATCCAGCCGTGGACGCTCGGCTGACATCGAAGTCCATGCAGGATTTGAAAGAGCAACCTTTGTTGCCAGCGGCTCGGATTGACTGGTACCTCGAACTTTACATACCGGACGGTCAGGATCGCCTTGATCCACGCATTTCAGCCTTGTTCAGCGATACGCTGGCAATGCAGCCTTCGGCATTGATCGTCGCAGGAGGGCATGATCCGCTGTGGGATGACGGCCATGTCTACGCACAGGCTTTGCAGGAGGCGGGTGTTGAAACCGATATGCTGGCATATCCGGGGCAGATTCACGCTTTCATGTCATTGACCAAGGTGATCCCGCAAGGCAATGAAGCCATCGAGAAAACAGCCAAGTGGCTTAAGGATGTGTTTGAAGGACGCTGAACGATGCGCGTGGATTACAATGAGTTGCGAAAAACCGTACTGGCGTTGACTGAAGGGGAATCGGACACGGTTTCTCTGATGGCCACGCTTGCCTGTGAGGTGCATCATGCGGATGAGAGATTTGACTGGACCGGTTTTTACCGCGTTGTTGGGCCGGAACTCTTGAAGATCGGACCATACCAGGGTGGGCATGGCTGCCTTGTAATTCCCTTTTCCCGAGGAGTTTGCGGTGCAGCAGCTCGTTCGCGTGAGGTTCAGTTGGTGGCAGATGTGGACGCGTTTCCCGGTCATATCGCCTGTGCGAGTTCTACACGGTCCGAGCTTGTTTTGCCGGTTGAGAACGGGGCCGGTGATTTGTTGGGTGTTTTTGATCTGGACAGCGACCAGCCCGATGCGTTCACGCAGGAAGACGCAGATGCTTTGACCGACCTTTTGTCGAAAGTGTTCGCAAAGGCGATTTGATCAGGCTTACAGCCGCGTGTGGGTTTGGGCCTGACCGGAAATGCGGCCTATACAGAGAAATCTGCACCTCTTCGTGAAAAAGTTCTTGGAAATTTCATGAAGCTGACGCAACGTGAAATTCGAGGAAGGAATTTCACGAGGGAATCGCGCGCGTGCTGCACAAAGTGCCTACGGATACGGAAACGCTTGGGGCGGATGTGCGCGCTCTGCGCAAGGCGCGCGGGCTGACGCTTGTGGACATGGCAGAGCAGCTTGGGCGTTCCGTGGGGTGGCTCTCGCAAGTCGAGCGGGACAAGTCGGAACCGACGATTTCGGATTTGCGCGCCATCGCCAAAGTGCTGGATGTGCCGATGTCGATGCTGTTCGGGCAATCGTCGGCGCCTGTGCACGAGCAGGGTTATGTCGTTCGCGCAGGAGCGCGGCGGCCGATGGGCGGGTCTGAGGAAGGTCTGGTCGAGGAGCTTTTGTCGCCGGACCTCACAGATGACTTCGAGATGGTCCATTCAACATTTGCGCCAAGATCCGCCATGCAGGAACCGGCGCAACGCCCGACGCAAGAGGTGGGCTACGTGATTTCCGGTCATTTGGAGTTGCGCATCGGGGATCAGGCATTCTCGGTCGGGCCGGGCGATAGTTTTCGCATTCGGGGAGAGGAATATCACTGGGCCAATCCATTTGACGAAGCCTGCGTTGCGATCTGGGTGATCGCACCTCCGGTGTATTGAGGGAGCGCGTTATGTTGAGCGGAACATGCCTTTGCGGTGACATTACTTTCAGGACCGCCGCGACACCAAAAGGCGCTTCGATGTGCCATTGTGGCCAGTGCCGCAAGATGTCTGGAGGAGTCTGGGCATCGGCCCATGTCAAAGAGCATGATCTGGAAATCTCCGGCAATGTGACTTGGTTCGAGGCCAGCGAAATAGCCAAGAGGGGGCTGTGTGGGCGTTGCGGAGCCTTTCTTTTCTGGAAGGCCCATGACGAGGACACGATCAGCTTCGCATTGGGTGCGGTTGACGGGCCGACCGGTGTTAAAATCGAGAAGCACATCTTTGTTCGTGACAAAGGCGATTTCTACGACATCGCAGACGGCGTGGAGCAAAGGGACTGAACATGCTCGAAACTTTTGCACAGATGGATAGCGTGACACTCTGGGCTTTTATGGCCGCGTCTCTGGTCATGTACCTGACGCCAGGCGCAGATATGATGTTCACCATTGCAAGTGGTATTTCAGGCGGGCCGAAAGCGGGCTTTGCCGCGACCGTGGGCGTCACACTGGGCTTGGTGGTTCACATCACACTTGCTGCGGCGGGATTGGCCGTATTGATCGCGGCCTCCCCGACGGCTCTGTTGGTGATACGCTACGCAGGAGCGGCCTATCTTGTGGTTCTGGCCTATCAGGCCTGGACAGCGAAACCGGATGCGGAAGAAACTGAGGGGCGCTCCAGCGTTTTTCGCGCGGTGCGACGGGGGTTCCTCACCAATATGCTGAACCCCAAAATAATCCTTTTTATTTTGGCGTTTCTGCCACAGTTCACCACGCCCGAAGCCGGGCCGATCTGGCAGCAGATCGTGATCCTCGGCGTGATGTTTGCGTCAGGAGGATTTGTGGTGGTGTCGATCATCGGCCTGTCGGCCGGAGTCGTGGGCGCGAAGCTAAAACAAGCCACTGGCGTACTGAACAAAATCGCCGCCGTCATATTTGGCGGTCTGGCGGCAAAACTCGTATTTGACTGAGGGAGATGGTCATGTCTGATTTTCCAACGAAGGCCCGCGTGGTCATCATCGGCGGCGGTGTCGTGGGCACAAGCAGCCTGTATCACCTGGCCAAGAAAGGCTGGACCGATTGTGTGCTGCTGGAGAAGAACGAGCTGACGGCGGGGTCAACCTGGCATGCCGCTGGCAACGTGCCAACGTTTTCGAATAGTTGGGCGATCATGAACATGCAGCGCTATTCGACCGAGCTGTATGCACGGCTTGGAGAAGAAGTCGATTATCCGATGAACTACCACCAGTCCGGGTCAATCCGACTGGCCCACACAAAGGAGCGCCGGCAAGAGTTCGAGCGCGCCATGTCTATGGCGCTCTATCAAGGTATCCCGATGGAAATGTGGACGCCTGAAGAAGCCAAAGAGCGCTATCCGTTCCTTGAGACACATGATCTGGAAGCGGTGCTGTACGACCCGACAGATGGGGACATCGATCCGGCCCAGCTGACGCAAGCTCTGGCAAAAGGCGCTCGCGATATGGGGCAGAAGATCCTTCGCTTCTGCCCGGCAACCGGTGTCACTCAGAAGGAGGACAAAAGCTGGATCGTACACACCGATAAAGGCGACATTGAATGTGAGTTTGTGGTCAATGCAGCGGGCTATTATGCCCAGCGTGTTGGCGAATGGTTCAAACCGTACGGCGGCCGGTCAGTGCCGATGATGGTTATGAGCCACCAGTATCTGCTGACAGAAGAAATTCCTGAGGTCGAGGATTGGTCCAAAGCCAATGGCGGGGTGAAGCTTCCACTGCTGCGCGACGTGGATATCTCTTACTACCTTCGGCAGGAAAAGCATGGCTACAACCTTGGCCCGTATGAGCCGAACTGTAAGGCACACTGGGACACGGATGATGATCCGATGCCGGATGATTTCTCCTTCCAGCTTTGGTCTGACGACCTTGACCGGATAGAGGACATCGTCACGGATGCGATGGAGCGTGTTCCGTTGATGGCAACCTCAGGCATCAGCCGTGTGATCAACGGGCCCATTCCCTATGCGCCCGATGGTTTGCCGCTGATCGGTCCGATGCCCGGCGTGGAAAATGCCTTTGAAAACTGCGTCTTCACCTTCGGTATCGCCCAAGGTGGTGGCGCGGGCAAAGTGCTCGCGGAGTGGATTGTCGACGGCCATACCGAATGGGACATGTGGGCCGTCGATCCCCGCCGCTACACTGATTACACCGATCACGATTACTGCGTGAAGAAGGGCATGGAGGTCTACGGAAACGAGTACGCCATGCATTTCCCGCATCACGAATGGCCCGCCGCCCGGGACAAGAAGCTCTCCCCCGTCCATGACCGGGTTGTCGCATCTGGCGGTGTTATGGGGGCCTATAATGGTTGGGAGCGGGCGAACTGGTTCGCCAAGGAAGGCGATGACACTTCGCTCGCTGCCACCCATACATGGGGGCGTTCCGGCCCTTGGGAACAACGCGTGAAAGAAGAGTGCGAAGCGGTGCGAGATCACTGCGGTGTGCTTGATCTGCCGGGGTTCTCGCGCTTCATGGTCAAAGGTGAGGGCGCGGCGGAAACTCTGCGTGGCCTCGTGACTGGAGGCTTGCCCAAGGTGGGTCGCATGAACCTGGTTTATATCTCTGATGACCGCGGGCGCATCCTGACCGAGATGTCGTGTATCAGGATGGGCGAAGACGCCTTCCTGATGATCACTGCGGCGACGGCTCAGTGGCACGACCGAGACATTCTCAAAAGGGCGATGCCTGCGAGCGTGAGCGTTGAAGATGTTACCACAACGCGTGATACACTGATTGTGACCGGACCGAAATCGCGCGAAATCCTCTCCACGTTGACCGATGCCGATCTAGAAAGCGGCTGGCTTACACACCAAAGCGCAACTGTCGCGGGACAGCCTGCCTACCTGATCCGAGTGTCGTTTGCAGGTGAACTCGGCTGGGAGGTGCATGCGGAGAATGCGCACATGCCGGCAATTTACGACGCAATCCGTGATGCAGGGGCGACTCCGTTTGGAATGTATGCGTTGAACTCGCTGCGCTTGGAAAAAGGGTATCGCGCTTGGAAAGGGGATCTTTCGACAGATTACTCGCTGCTGGAAGGAGGCCTCAGGCGCTTTGTAAAGCTGGACAAGCCGCAAGACTTCCCGGGCAAGGCCGCAATCCTGAACGAAAAACAGCAGGGTGTGAAGAAGTCCTTCGTAACTCTGAAGGTCGAAGCCGGAGACGCGGACGCGCCGTACATGTCCTGCATTTGGAGCGGCGATCAGATCGTCGGGGAAACCACCTCCGGTGGCTGGGGATACCGCGTGAACGCGTCGATCGCACTGGGAATGGTGAAAGCGGATCTGGCGACGCCGGGCACCGAGCTTGAGGTGGAAATCTACGGACAGAAATGTCGCGCAGTTGTTCAGGAAGACCAACCAATGTGGGACCCGGAAAACGAAAGGCTTCGCGCGTGACCAGCGTGATCCTCAAAGATGGCGGTACGGGGCAGGAACTTCTGGCCCGTTCTTCCATGCCGCCGCATCCATTGTGGTCGTGCAAAGTGATGATGGAAGAGCCGGAAATTGTGAGAGGTGTGCATGCGGATTACATCCGATCTGGTGCGCGACTGCTCACACTCAACACGTATACGGTCACGCCGGAACGGCTTGAGCGGGAGGGTGAGCCGGACATGTTTGTCCCGCTGCAAAGGCGGGCGATCGAACTGGTAGATGCCGCGCGCGAAGAAGTTGGTGTTGAAGGTGTCAAAGTGGCCGGATGTCTTTCGCCATTGCATGGGTCGTACCGACCCGACATGGCGATGTCGCACAATGACCTGTTGCCATTGTATCGTGAAATTGTGGAAGGACAGGTTGAAGCCAGCGATTTAATCCTTGCCGAAACCCTGTCCAGCATTGCCGAAGTCACATCAGCGGCACAGGCGGCGGTGGAAACCGGATTGCCCACGTGGGTTTTTCTGACACTCAACGATGACGAGAGCGGTACTTTGCGCTCCGGCGAGCCGCTGTCCGACGCCGTTGCCGCTTTGGACGGGTCCGGGGTTGCCGGGATCGGCATCAACTGCTGCAAGCCTGAAGTGGTAGACGCAAACCTTGCCGAAGTTCAGCGCTCAGGTTTGCCGACGGGCGCTTATGCCAACGGTTTCACCGGAATTGACGCGCTGGAAATTGGCGGCACGGTTGACGGACTCAAGGCTCGCAAGGATCTGACGCCGGTGGCCTATGCCGAGTTTGCTATGCGCTGGGCGCAGCAAGGACTGGGTCTGATCGGTGGCTGTTGCGAAGTCGGGCCATCCCACATTGCAGAGCTTTCAAAACAACTAATCGACGCCGGTTACGACGTGGTCGGCGCCTGACTTCTTCTTGCGAATAAATCCCGGGGGTCCGGGGGCAATTTCCCCTGCCGGTCGGACGGTGCAAGCCATCCGGAACACCAAAAAGGACGTAGCTCATGGTTGATCTTCCAAACAAGGCCCGCGTGGTCATAATCGGCGGCGGTGTTGTCGGCTGTTCCGTGGCCTATCATCTGGCCAAGCTGGGTTGGAAAGACGTGGTTCTTTTGGAACGCAAACAGCTGACCAGTGGTACGACATGGCATGCGGCCGGATTGATTGCCCAGCTGCGCGCCACTGCGAATATGACCAAACTGGCGAAATACAGTCAGGAACTCTATGGCAACCTCGAGGCCGAGACTGGTGTCGCAACCGGGTTCAAACGTTGCGGATCCATCACTGTTGCTCTCACGGAAGAGCGCAAGGAAGAGATTTTTCGCCAAGCGGCCATGGCACGCGCCTTTGGCGTCGAAGTTGAGGAGATTTCTCCGTCTGAAGTGAAAGCCAAATACGAACACCTGAACATTGACGATGTGACGGCGGGTGTCTTTTTGCCGCTGGACGGTCAGGGCGATCCGGCCAACATTGCCCTGGCGTTGGCCAAGGGCGCCCGACAGATGGGGGCCACCGTAAAAGAGCGGGTCAAGGTGACGAGCATCGCCAAAAATGGCCGCAAGGTGACTGGTGTCGATTGGGTCAGCGACGATGGCGCGGAACAGGGGCATATTGCCTGCGACATGATCGTGAACTGCGCAGGCATGTGGGGGCATGAGGTTGGTCGTATGGCAGGAGTAAATGTTCCACTGCATGCCTGCGAGCACTTTTACATCGTGACCGAAGGTATTGCCGGACTGACGCAGATGCCCGTGCTGCGGGTGCCGGATGAATGCGCCTACTACAAAGAGGACGCCGGCAAAATCCTGTTGGGCGCGTTTGAGCCGAATGCCAAGCCGTGGGGTATGGGCGGAATTCCGGACACGTTCGAATTCGACCAGCTTCCGGAGGACTTCGACCATTTTGAACCAATTCTGGAAGCGGCTTGCAACCGGATGCCGATGCTGGCCGAGGCGGGTATCCACACATTCTTCAATGGGCCGGAGAGTTTTACGCCCGATGACGCCTATCACCTTGGGTTGGCACCGGAAATGGACAATGTCTGGGTTGCTGCGGGCTTTAATTCGATCGGCATTCAGTCAGCGGGCGGCGCTGGGATGGCCTTGGCTCAATGGATGAACGACAACGAAAAGCCGTTTGATCTTGGGGATGTGGACATCAGTCGAATGCAGCCTTTCCAAGGCAACAAAACCTATCTGTTTGAACGCTCCAAAGAGACGTTGGGGCTGCTCTATGCGGACCATTACCCCTATCGTCAGAAAGCCACTGCCCGTGGGGTGCGCCGTACGCCTTTCCACCATCAATTATTGGAAAAAGGAGCGGTCATGGGTGAGTTGGCTGGCTGGGAACGTGCCAACTGGTTCGCTGATGAGGGACAAGAACGCGAGTACCAATACACGTGGAAGCGTCAGAACTGGTTTGAGAACTCGGCAGCGGAACATCGTGCAATCCGTGAGAACGTAGGCATGTATGATATGTCGTCGTTCGGGAAAATCCGTGTCGAGGGTCCGGATGCTGAAGCCTTCATGAATTATGTTGGCGGCGGTGACTATTCGGTGGCGAATGGCAAAATTGTCTACACCCAATTCCTAAACCGAAACGGGGGTATAGAGGCGGACGTCACCGTTACTAGGTTGACCGAAACGTCATACCTTGTGGTAACGCCAGCCGCGACGAGATTGGCGGACCAGACTTGGATGGAGCGGCACAAGGGCACCTTCAACGTCGTCATTACCGATGTGACTGCGGGCGAGGGCGTTCTGGCGATCATGGGGCCGAACGCCCGAAAGCTGTTGGAGCGCGTGTCGCCAGCCGATTTCTCGAATGCGACCAACCCGTTTGGCACAGCACAGGAGATAGAACTTGGCATGGGCCTCGCGCGCGCTCATCGGGTAACATATGTCGGCGAACTCGGATGGGAGATTTATGTGTCTTCGGATATGGCCGGACATGCCTTTGAAACGCTCTGGAATGCCGGAGAAGATATGGGGCTAAAATTGTGTGGCATGCACATGATGGACAGCTGTCGTATCGAGAAAGGTTTCCGGCACTTTGGTCACGACATCACATGCGAGGATCATGTTGTGGACGCGGGCCTTGGTTTCGCAGTGAAGACAGACAAGCCCGATTTCATCGGCCGTGAGGCGGTGATTGCCCGCAAAGAAAGCGGGCCCAAAAACCGTCTTGTTCAATTCAGGCTGACGGATTCAGAACCGTTGTTGTTCCACAACGAGCCAATCATTCGGGACGGTGAATATGTGGGCTATCTGAGTTCAGGCAACTACGGCCACACACTTGGTGGCGCAATGGGGCTTGGTTATGTTCCGTGCGAGGGCGAAAAGGCAGCAGAGGTGCTGGCTTCGACTTATGAGATCGATGTGATGGGGACGAAAGTCCGCGCCGAGGCTTCGCTCAAGCCGATGTACGATCCCAAGTCTGAGCGCGTGAAAGTCTAGGTCATTTTCGGCAGACCCTGATGTTGGGTCTGCCATCACCATCCTGAATGATGGGCTTCACAGTTTTGCGGCTTTCCTTTGCAGCGGGGCGCGTCTACCAAAGAGCGTCGCAGCGGAGGAGACATCGATGGCCGCTTCACCTGAAACAGCCGAGAACACTGACACGCCGCAGGGCTTTGCCTTTGCGTTGGGCGCGTATGTTTTCTGGGGGTTTCTTCCGCTGTTCATGAAGCTCGTTGCCCATATCTCTCCTGTTGAAGTGGTCGCCCACCGTGTGATCTGGTCGGTGCCGATTGCCGGAGCCGTGCTGTTGCTTATGCGGCGCACGGACGCCTTGGTGGCAGCGCTGAAAAGTCCTCGCACATTGATGATGGCTTGTGTGACCGCTGCATTGGTGTCGGTGAATTGGGGCATTTATGTTTGGTCGATTGCCACAGATCGGGCGCTTGATGCAGCGCTGGGGTACTACATAAACCCTCTGTTCAGCATCGCTTTGGCCGCATTGCTGCTTGGCGAGAAGCTGACCAGACTCCAGTGGGTTGCGGTGGGCCTTGCAGCCGCCGCGGTCTGTGTTCTTTGGTATGATGCGGGCACGCTTCCCTGGGCCGCGCTCACCTTGACGGTGTCTTGGGGGTTCTATGCGTTTTTCAAGAAGTCGCTGCCGGTAGGTCCAAATCAGGGCTTTTTGCTTGAGGTGCTGATCCTGAGTGTGCCCGCGACGATTTATGTGGTGTGGCTTGGGGCGCAGGGTCAGGGGCAGTTTCTGGCCAACTCGCGGGACACTTGGCTGTTGCTGGTCTGCGGGGTAGTGACCGCGGTGCCGCTTTTGCTTTATGCCAACGGGGCGAAGCTTCTCCGTTTGTCGACGATTGGCATCATGCAATACATCGCGCCGACCATGATTTTCCTGGTGGCGGTGATCGTGTTCAACGAACCCTTCGGGCGGGCAAGGATGATTGCCTTCCCGATGATTTGGACGGCTTTGGTGGTGTATTCCGTGCCGATGCTTCGCGAATTGCGGCGCGGCCGTTAGCCCTTCAGGTTTTCTCGAATGTGCGTCGCTATCAATTCTGCCCAAAGCGCATAGGCTTCCTCGGATGGGTGATAGCCGTCCTCAGCCTGAAAGTGCGGTTCAAATGGTACGTCGATTGGCAAGTGTGTAAGAATTGGGTGCGTGGCTGCCAGATCGGCAAGCCCTTTGTCGAGGCGTTTGGCCTGTTCGCCAAGAACCCACCGCAGGGGCTGCGGCAACTGCGGGTAGTCTCCCATGGGCGGCAAACCCGAAGCGACCATGAGCTTTGCACCATAGCTTTCTGAGATCAGGTCGACGAGTTGCTGTTGCCGGGAGACCCAGGTTTTTAGGGAACTTGCGCGGGTGACATCGTTGACCCCGAGCGCAGACACCACCACGTCGACTTTTTGCGGCATCAGACTTGAGATGTGGTCCAGAATGACGCGTGTTGTGGCGCTCGTGGCGGCCTCCAGCCGCCAGTGCACGCGGTGTGTTTTGGCAAGCTGCGAAACCAATTGGCCAGAGAGCGCTTTGGCCTGAGACGTGGCACCGACGCCTGCGGCAGAGCTGTCGCCGATGATAAGCAGGCGCAGCTTGGGCCCTTCGCCATCAGCGCCTGCACGTGCCCCGGGAGGTTCGGGTAGCTGATTGACCCGGCGTCGAATGCCAAGTCCCTGCGCCACGAGAAGCGGCACAAGAGGAATACGGGCGATTTGGTCAAAGGCGATCATCCGTTATTTCAGCCTTTGCCCATTGGCGAGGATATGGCCTTCGGCCGTCATTTCAATGGTCGAGGTCAGGTGATCTTCACCGATGGATTTGGAGAAGCCGCCCAATAACAGACGCACCCCCGCGGCTTGATCTGTAGGCAGCAGTTCTGTTTCGACCAAGGCGTCCAGAAGTGCCTGAACCCCTTGAATGTCAACCGTGATGTCTCCTTCCGGCAGAGGCATGCCCTCCATGGTTTCATAATCGGAATGATCGAAAGTGATGGCGCCCGTCGCCGATGCAATGGTTCCTAAAGCCTCAAGCAAGAGTGTGTCGATTTTTAAATCATACGGTTGCACATAGGCGCCCGGCGTGGCGTCAAGTGCGGAGTCGAGTTCCCAAAAGTCCAGCCACTCGATGTTGCTTTTGGTGGTCGAGGAGATGTCGAGCTTTAGGTTTCCTGGTTCGCGTGGAAGGGTGCCGGAATGGTCAAATGCAGACCAAGTATTCTCGCCCAATTCGACCTCGTCCAAGCCAAGGAGAAGGCGGAAGCTGTCAGTCACCTCATCGCTTTTGAGCAACGGTAGAGCCAGCCGAAAATCGAGGTGCTTTGCACTGATTTCAAAAGTTCCAATCAAGAAGAGAGCAAGGCTGGGGAGGGTTGCATCGACATCCACGTCTCTTGCGGCCAGCGAAAGGTCGATGCCCTTTTGATCCAAAGTAAAACTCAAATCCTGGCCGCCAAGGCTTGTTTCCCGATGGGCGATTAGCCGACTGTTTGGCCCGCTGAGTGTGGTATTTTCAGTCTCATCGTAGTGATCCGCAGCCATGCGTGCTGAGATCTGCAACCCACTACGTAGCGCGCGCGCTAGGTTGAACAGATTGATTTCTCCACTGGGCAAGGACAGTTCCGAGCTGGCTGTCACGCCCCGAGATGTCCCCTTGGTACTTGTGATCTTGATCGATCCGTCCTCGGAAGGTTCCCGATCTTCTGAAGTAAAGGTGTTCAAACTGTTTCTCGAAGACGAGGAAATCTTGAGGCCGTTGCTTGTGTCGATCAATGATTGCCCGAGAAGGTTTTCGTAGCCAAACGACATCTTCATCTCAAAAACATCGTCTTCGTCAGGGATTTGAAATGGACCTACGTTTATCTGAAAACGCTCAGCCGCGTAGTCATAAGTGATTTTTTCGGGTGTGCCTGTTGCCGCCATGGTTCCGTTAGAAGCGCTCAAAGACGTCGACACGGCGAAGGTCTCGCCTTCAGAAAGGGACACGGTAAAGACGTATGGGGCCGACAGGTCATAGTTGAGTTGGACTGTGCCCTGACTTGTTTCTTTTAGCGACATGTCAGGGAGCATGATCTCGATGTCGGCAAGATGCGCGGGGGGCTGTCCGTTGTTGCTTGTCGGTGCTGTCAAACTAAGCCGATAGGTGACGATCGAGGCGTTCAACCCATCGTCGGATTCTTCCAGGCGCGCGGCAAGATTGCCGCCAAACACGCTCGCGGTTGTTCGCATGTTTTCCCATACGTCCATTGCCGTGATCTCGGCATAGGCGGGCGATGTCATACAGAGGAGTACAGGCACGATTGATCGGTGGGGTCGTCTAAGCATCTGAAATTCAATTCTGAAAATGGTCGTCAGCCGCACCCTATGAACCTGAGGCACAGTGGGCAAGGCTGGATGCCTTGCCCAAGATGTGTTTGCCGTCAGGTCAGCTCAACGCGTTTTTGAATTTGAGGAAGCGTGCGTCGGTCATGACGCGTTTGTTCATGGCCTCGCGCAATGCGCCAATGGTTTTGTAGGGGCGCATCACCACTTCGAAATGCTGGATTTCGCCATCGTCGTTCAGGGTGATCAGGTCGACGCCGACACAGTCAAATTCACCGACCTTACACTGGAATTCCAAAGCCCAGTCGTTGCCGTCGCCCATGACGCGGCGATACCGGAATTCCTGAAATACTTGCCCAACGTGGCCCAGTACCGCGGCGGCCGCATCGCGACCTGTCCAAGTGGCCCAATAGGTGGGCGGCTGGAATGTTACGTCTTCGGCCAGCAGGCCCTTAATATCGTCCTCGTTGCCTTTGGCGACAACCTCTTGCATGCGCGTGATGGTCGGGTGCATGTCTCTCTCCCTTGTGATCCGGTTCAGATCGTTGCGATCTAATCGACGTTCAGATTGCCGATGGCGTTGGTTATGGCAAGCCTGACGTTGGGTTGAGGCCGTGGCGTCAAGGGGCTATGGCAGGGCTTATGACTGAGATCACACCCTACGAGCCACCGCAGGACCCTTTGGAAATTCTGCACGAGGACAGCGACATTGTCGTGGTAAACAAACCCTCGGGCCTTTTGTCCGTGCCGGGCCGTGGAGAACATCTGGCGGATTGTTTGATTACGCGTCTTCAGGCGGTGTTTCCTGATGCCTTGCTCGTGCATAGGCTGGATCGGGATACTTCCGGCGTTATGGTTTTTGGTCTGACTGCGCACGCGCAACGACATCTTTCGATGCAGTTCGAACAACGCAAGACCCGCAAAACGTATGTGGCGCGGGTTTGGGGGAGACTCGAGCCGAAGACCGGCACAGTGGATCTGCCGCTTATTGTGGATTGGCCAAATCGACCGCGGCAGATGGTGGATCATGAGAATGGCAAGCCGGCCGTGACCGAATACAGGGTGATGAAAGCAAATGACGTTGAGAGCCGCGTGCGGCTCTTTCCCAAGACGGGCCGCAGCCATCAGTTGCGCGTGCATATGTTGGCACTTGGACACGTGATTCTGGGCGATCCGCTTTATGCCGAAGGTCCCGCGCGCCACTTTGAGCGGCTGATGCTGCATTCCGAGGAGTTGCGGATCAATCATCCCGAAAGCGGCAAGGGGATGGGGTTTCGGGCCAAGGCACCTTTTTGATCTCCTTTTGAACTCCCGTTCCTGCGACTCGCAATGAGAACAAAACGTGAATATACTCGCGACTCACCATGGTAGCCGAGCTTTGTATCACGTCGAATTTCACATTTCTCACCGGGGCGTCGCATCCGGAGGAGTACATGCGCCGTGCTGCAATGGCCGGATTGGACGCAATCGCGATTGCCGATATCAACAGCGTGGCGGGCATTGTCAGAGCTCATACCGAAGCGCGGGAAATAGCGCGTAAAGTGCGCGAACGGTGCCGTGTTGATGAGGCAACGGGATTGGTTGGCCCGCCGCGCCCTGAACACATCCCAAAGCCACAAAGTGCGCCAATCTATGCCAGGCCGCGTCTGATGCCAGCGGCCCGGTTGGAGTTTACGGATGCGCCGCCGCTGACGGCCCTACCCGAGAACAGGCGGGGCTGGGCGAGCCTGTGCCGTATACTGTCAAAAGGGCGGCTGCGGGCGGAAAAGGGCAGCTGTATTCTCAGTCTCTCGGATCTCGTGGATTTTGCAGAGGGGTTGCAGCTTATCCTGCATCCGGAGCAGCAGGGGCTGGCGGGGCCGTGCGGCGCGAGTGGATGGGAGAAACACGTGCCGCGTCTGACGCGGCGCTTTGCTGGTAAAATGCAGTTGGGCCTGACGCCGGCTTATGATGGCGAGGACGGAGAGCGGTTTGCAGCAAGACAAGCAGAGGCCGCGCGGCTCGGGATGCCTTTGGTGGCCACCTGTGCACCGGTTATGCATCAGGGACAGCGGCGCCGGCTGGCCGATGTGCTGAGCGCCGTACGGCTGGGATGCCGTGTGGATGCGCTCGGGCGCGGGGCGCAAGCCAACGGTGAGCGACGTTTGCGGTCGGCCGCCGAAATGGCGCGCCTGTTTCGGGGTTATGAGGACGCGTTGGCGCAAGCAGAGCGTTTGCAAGATGTCTGCACCTTTTCGCTGGATGAATTGCGCTATGAGTACCCCTCTGAAGTGGCGCAGGGAGAGACCGCGGCGGAACGCCTCAAGCGGTTGTCCTACGAGGGGCTGCGGTGGCGGTATCCGCATGGCGCGCCCGAGAAGGTGCGGGGGATGCTGGAACATGAACTCGCGCTGATCACCAAGCTGAACTACGAACCTTACTTCCTTACGGTGCGCGATGTGGTGGCGTTTGCCCGCGGCCGGGACATTCTGTGTCAGGGGCGGGGAAGTGCCGCAAATTCAGTGGTTTGCTATTGCCTTGGTGTAACGTCAGTTAGTCCCGAAATTGGCACGATGGTGTTTGAACGGTTTGTCAGCGAGGCGCGGGACGAGCCGCCGGATATCGATGTGGATTTTGAACACGAACGCCGCGAGGAGGTGATTCAGCACATTTATGAGCGGTATGGCCGTCATCGGGCGGGGCTGTGTGCCACGGTGGTGCATTATCGCGGCAAGCGGGCGATCCGGGAGGTGGGACGGGCCATGGGGCTGACCGAGGATACGATCTCTGCTCTGAGTTCACAGCTTTGGGGCTTCTTTTCAGCCAAGGGGCTAGAGGATGAGCGGATGCGTGAAATTGGGCTGGACCCGAATGACCGGCGTCTGCGGCAGACCATGGATCTGGTTTATGAAATCATCGGTTTTCCCCGCCACCTCAGTCAGCACGTGGGTGGTTTTATCATGACCGAGGGGCGGCTGGATGAATTGGTGCCGATCGAGAACGCGACGATGGAGGACCGCACGGTTATTTGTTGGGACAAGGACGACATTGATTCACTGGGCATTCTGAAAGTCGATGTGCTGTCGCTTGGGATGCTGACCTGCATCCGCAAGGGGTTTGATCTTTTGCAGCGCCATCACGGTATGGATCTCGCATTGGCGACGATTCCACCAGAAGATTCAAAGGTTTATGACATGCTGTGCAAGGCCGACAGCATTGGAGTCTTTCAGGTGGAAAGCCGGGCGCAGATGAACTTTCTGCCACGCATGAAGCCGCGCAATTTCTATGATCTTGTGATCGAGGTGGCGATTATCCGACCGGGGCCGATTCAGGGTGACATGGTGCATCCCTATATCCGGCGCAGGAACGGCGAGGAGACGGTGACGTTCCCGTCGGATGAATTGGGCGAGGTTCTGGGAAAGACGCTTGGCGTGCCGCTGTTTCAGGAACAGGCGATGCAAATCGCCATTATCGGAGCGGGGTTTTCGCCCGAAGAAGCCGATCGTTTGCGACGGTCCCTGGCGACTTTCAAGAAGCATGGATCGGTGTCCGAGTTTCAAGATCGGTTCATGCGCGGCATGAAGAAAAACGGCTATGAAGAGGATTTTGCCGCGCGCTGTTTTTCGCAGATCGAGGGGTTTGGTTCGTATGGCTTTCCGGAAAGCCATGCGGCGTCTTTTGCGTTGCTTGTTTATGCTTCCGCATGGATCAAATGCCATCACCCAGGCATCTTTGCCTGCGCGCTTTTGAATTCGCAACCGATGGGATTTTACGCGCCTGCCCAGATAGTTAGGGATGCGCGGGAGCATGGGGTGGAAGTGCGGCCTGTCGATATCAACGAAAGCTTCTGGGACAATGTCATGGAGCCTGACGGGCGTGGGGGGCTGGCGCTGCGGCTGGGGTTCCGGCAGGTGCGACGGTTGCGTGAGGAAGATGCAGCGTGGATCACGGCGGCTCGGGGAAATGGCTATCAGACGGTCGAGGATGTGTGGCGGCGTGCCGGAGTTGGACCGCATGTGTTGACACGGCTTGCGGAGGCGGACGCCTTTGCGTCCCTTGGGTTGAAGCGGCGGGAGGCCTTGTGGGAGGCCAAAGCGATCCGGTCTGAAAAGCCGTTGCCTTTGTTTGCAGGCGACATGGATGGGGAGGGGATCGTGGAGCCTGCGGCCCTGTTGCCAGAGATGAGCATGGGGGAGCAGGTGGTGGAGGACTATGTGGCGATGCGGCTGACGCTTCGCAAACATCCGGTGGCTCTGCTCAGGCATCTGTTGACGCCGGGAGAGCCGAATCAAGGGTTAACGGGCTGATATGGATGAGATTTTGAGGTCTGCGTCACGGCTGCAAAACGTCGGTATTACGTCGGTGCAACATCTGCGCCCGAAACGTGTGAACCACCCGTGCGTTGCGTTGCGATAGTCGTCGCGGCGCTCAAACAGCCTAGCCCGTCTTTTTCCAGACAGAGACATGGCTGCGGCTGAGGTTGGTGAAAGGCTTGCGGCTCCAATCGGCCCAGCGGTGCTCCAGCTGCATGCCCGCGATCCGCGCCATAAGATCCAACTCGGCGGGCCATGCATAGCGGAACGGGACAGTCAGGTGTTCGGCCTGCCCGTCGCTGAGCCAGATGTGATGCGAGCTGTAGTTTTGCGTGGTGACGTCAAACTCGTCCACACCCCAATGGTCCGAGTCGTTGGCAAAGGGCAGGCGGATTTCCCCCAACGGTAGACGCTGGAGGGGCGGTATCAGGGTTTCGACGACAAAGCGGCCACCAGACACAAGGTGAGCAGCCGCGTTTTCAAAGCAGGCGACCTGAGCGTCTTGCGTGGTCAGGTTGTCGATCGTGTTGAAGACCAGAAAAACCAAAGCGAAGTCGCCGGCCACGCGGGTGCAGGTCATGTCACCAATGGCGGTGGGGATGTCTGCGCCGCCGGGTTTGGCGCGCATTTGCGCGACCATCGGCTCGGACAGTTCTATGCCAGAGACCGGAACGCCTTGTGCGGCCAGTGGCAAGGCGATGCGTCCGGTCCCGACCGCAAACTCAAGCACAGGGCCATCAGCAGCGAGATCCGCAAGAACTTCCACTGTGCGCGCTATGAGTTCGGGGTCGCTGCCGCCATGTGTTGCGTCATAGGTTTCGGCGACATCAGTGTCGAAAAAATTGGGCATGGGAAAACTCGATGTGAATGGGGCGAGCGAACAATGGTCGCCCCTTCAAGTCAAGTCAGGCCCGGGTCTAAAGCTGGCAGGTATGCAGTTTCACCGTCAGGCCACCATGGGCCACCGGCGCAAAGGGCGTTTCAAGGGGCAGGCCGGTAGATTTGGCAAGGCCGGTGTCCGAGGTCACGAGACCGACGCGCCAACCAGTAAACCGTTCTTTCAGAGCGCGACCAAGGCTGGCATGAAGAGCATACAGCGGTTTTTTGTCGCCGATACGCGTGCCATATGGCGGGTTCACAATGACAATGCCGGGTGCGGTGTCGGGGGCTTCCAAATCGCCTACAGAGGTGTGCGTGAAGGTGCATAGTTCTGACACGCCGGACCGTTCCGCATTGTCCTGTGACATGCGTATGGCGCCGGCATCCTTGTCCGAACCATAGAAGCGGGCTGAAGCAGGTTGGGCGTCGGTTGCGCGCATATCTGCCCAGATAGCAGCGTCGAATGTGGCAAGATGTTCGAAGGCAAATGCGCGCGCGCGGCCTGGAAGAAGGCCCGCGGCGATTTCGGCGGCTTCGATCACGAATGTTCCGGAGCCGCACATGGGATCAAGCACAGTCTGAGTGCCGTCATATTCCATTTGGCGCAGGAACATGGATGCCATCGTTTCGCGCATGGGAGCCTTGGCGACGGCGGCTTTGAAGCCGCGTTTGTGCAGGCTGTCTCCGGAGGTGTCGAGCGAGAAGGTCACCATGTTGTTGTCGATGCGCGTTTTGAGAGTCACAGGCGCGTCGTCGGTTGTTTCAACATCGAGCGCGGCGCGCAGCCCTTTTTCGACGCGTTCCTTGGCCGCGCCGGCATGGTAGATTTTTGATTTCTGAGTCACCACATCGACGCGCACCGGAGTATCGGTGCGGAGAAAAGAGCGCCATGGCAGGTCTGCGGTCAGGCCTTCAAGCTGGTTGAGGTGCATGGTCTGGAACGATGCCACGCGTGCCAATACCTTGACCGCGCCGCGCAGCGTCAGATTGGCGCGCCAGACATCCTGCCAGTTGCCGCGGAAGCGCACCCCTCCTGGCATCATTTTGGGTTTTTTGAAGCCCGCTTCGCGCATTTCTGCTGCGAGTGGCTTTTCAAGGCCGGGTGCGGTGACGACGAAGATCTCGAACTTTGGCGGTGCTTGGGTCATGGGCAGGGTGTAACGGGAAATGACCGCATCTGCGAGAGGGAAGGTCGCGCTTTGTTTCGCGGCGTCAAACTCCGCTGGCTGAAAGGGCAACCAAGCCGATCACGGCCAGTAGTGAGATGAAGGCGAGCGTATCACGGCCAAAAATACGGCCAACTGCGCCAAAAGTGGCGCCAGCAAGTGCATGCATTGCGATGACGGCAATGAGTGTCATTTCGGTGTGTCCGGAAAGGCGGCAACCTGCCGCGTCGTTGTAGGATTGTGCTGGGTGTTCGCACGCTCCGAATCTGGCGGATTTAGTTAGCGGACAGGACGTTTCAACGGTGAAGATTGAAAAATCGTTCCTCGTCCGCATCTGCAGCGGTCTTGCAGCAGATTTTGGCACGGCGCCGCTTATGGACAAGCCTCGCAGCGCAAGGTATCCCGTCACGGCTATGGCGAAGAAAAAGAAAGATACGGATCCCAACTACAAGGTGATCGCCGAGAACCGGCGGGCACGGTTTGACTATGCCATCGAGGATGATCTCGAGGTGGGCGTTGTCCTGACCGGGTCCGAGGTCAAATCGCTGCGCGAAAAGTCGGGCAATATCGCCGAAAGCTATGCGGCCGTCGAGGACGGTGAACTTTGGCTGGTGAACTCTTATATCGCGCCATATGAGCGGGCGATGTTCCCCCATCTTGAAAGACGCAAACGCAAGCTTCTGGTCAGCCGGAAACAGGTGAGCGATCTTTGGAATGCCACCCAGCGCAAGGGCATGACGCTTGTGCCCATGGTGATGTACTTCAATCACAAAGGCCTTGTGAAAATGAAGATCGGTATCGCCAAAGGTAAGAAAAACCACGACAAACGCGCGACCGAAGCCAAACGGGATTGGGGGCGTCAGAAGCAGCGTCTGCTACGCCACGGCGATTGATGCGGTCTCGAAAGCATTGAGCCAGAGCCCGTCGACTTCGGCAAGTTTGTCCGCGTCGAATTGATCCAGCATTTGCCAGTAGCGGCCGTCAGGCGCTGTATATGAGAGCTCTTCCTCGCGGGCTTGCGCCGTGGCGATTCCGCACCCGTTTGACAAAGTAAGCGGGCCGGTTGCGCGTAGGCTGTCGACCGGGCGGCGGGGAAACAGCAGCCTGCTGGGATCAGACGACAGGTTCACGCAAGCGCAGCCTTGCTGTGCCGCCAGAAGCGCCAGCCGGGCAGATTTGGCTTCCAATGATTGTAAGGTGATGTCGTCGCGCAGCGGGTCTGCTTCACCGGTGCCGTAAAAATGCGTATTTCCGGCGCTGGCATACATCATGTCACACCCCATGAAGGCCATAACGCGCGGGCGAAGCGCTCCGAGCGCCCAATAGCCGGCGGTAAAAGCCATCGTGCCGCCAGCATAGACCACGCCGCCGTAGGCGTTCTGTTGCGGTATGTAGTCGGTATAATCAACGATCTTCTGGCCGTCTTGCAGGTCGATCGGGCGGCGTTCCTCGGGGAAATCTTCCGGGTGGATCAGGTGTGACCAGTCAGGGCGTACGGCCCATGCATTGTTGATGGCCACGAGATGATCAAAGTGTTCACGAGACCAGTCCGCCGCCTCAATCGCGTTGGGGGCGCTTCCCAGAATTAGGACCGTGTCGCAATGGGCGGACATGAACGTCTCCGCTATTGGCGTCTTGCAAAAATAAATTCAGTGAAATTACGGGTAGTTGAAGAAATTAGATCAGATTTCCAAAAGCTTTGAAACAGTGGCGTGACAGCGCGCACGCGGGATGAAGATAAAAATCCGACAAGTTGCATATCTGTCGGTCACCGGTCTGCCTGGACGCTTGCAAAATAACGCTTCTGAAGTCGGTTCCTGTGCGCGCGCCCTTGCCTCTTATGGTCCTCGGCTGTAGGCAGGCAGATGACTCTGGATTGACCGCGCAACAATCGTGCGCGGCGGCGCGGATTGAGGGGGAAATATGGCTTTGGACGATCCGAAAACGCTGGTCTCGACCGACTGGTTGGCGGCCCATCTGAAGGACCCTGATCTGCGCATTCTGGATGCCAGCTGGTATCTTCCGGCGATGGGACGCGATGCGAAGGCCGAGTACGCTCAGGCGCATATTCCAAATGCGCGTTTCTTTGACATTGACGATATTTCTGACGCTCGGAGTGAGATGCCCCATATGGCTCCTCCGGTGGAGAAATTCATGTCGCGTCTGCGCGCCATGGGGGTTGGCGACGGGCATCAGGTGGTGGTCTATGACGGGCACGGCATTTTCTCGGCCGCGCGGGTCTGGTGGCTGTTCCGCTTGATGGGGCAGATGGATGTCGCAGTGCTTGACGGCGGACTTCCCAAATGGATCAAGGAAGGGCGCGAGACAGACGATTTACCGCCAGTGATCCGCGACCGCCACATGACGGTGCGCCGCCACAACCAACTTGTGCGAGATGTGACGCAGGTGGCTCATGCTGCAAAGCTGGGAGATCACGAGATCGTCGATGCACGCGGTGCCGAGCGGTTCCGTGGCGAGGCGGCAGAGCCTCGCGAAGGCCTTCGAGCCGGGCACATTCCGGGCTCCAAGAATATTCCGTTCACAACTGTCTTGAACGCCGATGGCACTATGAAAGCGCCTGAGGAGCTACGCACTGTGTTCGAAGCGGCAGGCGTGGACCTAAGCAAGCCGGCCATCACAACCTGCGGATCGGGCGTGACCGCCGCGATCCTGAGCCTCGCCATGGAGCGGTTCGGCAAGTCCGACCATTCGCTCTATGACGGATCCTGGGCCGAGTGGGGCGCTTTCCCCACGATGCCTGTAGCCACCGGAGAAGCCTGATGCTCACCAATCTCACAGAGCAACCCAAAGACAAAATCCTCGGCCTGATGGCCCAGTACCGCGAAGACCCCCGTGCCACCAAGGTGGATCTGGGCGTAGGCGTGTACAAAAACGCGCAGGGTGTCACTCCAGTCATGCGCGCGGTCAAGGCGGCTGAACGCAAACTGGTGGAAGAGCAGGAAACCAAAGCCTACACCGGTCTTGCTGGCGACCCGGCTTATTCCAATGCGATGTGCGACCTGCTGTTGGCAGATAGCGTGGATCGGGCACGTCTTGCTGCTGCAGCAACACCTGGTGGCACCGGTGCCGTGCGTCAGGCGTTTGAACTCGTCAAGCAGATGAGCCCGAACGCACGGGTGTTCGTGTCCGACCCAACGTGGCCGAACCATGTTAGCATTCTCGGCTATCTGGGCATCGAAGTGGTGAAGTACCGCTACTTTGACACAGAAACGCGCGGTGTGAACTTCGCTGGCATGATGGAAGACCTTGCTGGTGTGACCAAGGACGATGTGATCCTGCTGCACGGCTGCTGCCACAACCCGACAGGTGCAAACCTGAACCTGACAGAATGGCAGTCTGTGATCGATCTGATCCTTGAAAAGGGATGTCTGCCGATGATCGACATCGCCTATCAGGGCTTTGGCGATGGTCTTGAAGAGGATGCCGCGCCGACCCGTCTGGTGGCGTCGCAGGTGCCGGAACTTTTGATTGCAGCGTCTTGCTCGAAGAACTTCGGAATCTACCGCGAGCGCACCGGGTTGTTGATCGCGATTGGCGAAAATGCCGAAAATACACCGGTGGTACAGGGCAATCTGAACCATCTGAACCGCCAAAACTTTTCCTTCCCGCCCGACCACGGTGCACGAGTGGTGACAACTATTCTGACCGACCCCGAGCTCAAGGCTGACTGGATGGCAGAACTGGAAGAAACACGTCTTGGCATGTTGAAACTGCGTCAGCAGTTGGCGGATGAGTTGCAGCGTTTGAGCGGGTCCAACCGGTTCGGCTTCCTTGCACAGCATCGCGGTATGTTCAGCCTGTTGGGTACGACACCTGATCTGGTTGAAAAGATGCGTGTCGACAACGCGATCTATATGGTTGGCGATAGTCGCATGAACATTGCGGGTCTGAACGAGAACACGATTCCGATGTTGGCGCAGGCGATCGTTGACGCAGGCGTTTAAGTAGTCGCTTCACCAATACATTCTAGAGCACCCCGCTTGATCGAGCGGGGTGTTTTCATTTTTTGAAGACCTTGCTTGGGAGATCCGGACGAAATGCGATAGCATCGGGACATCAGTTTTGGAGTTTTGTAATGCGTTTTCTTTCCCTCTCCGTCGCCTTGATCGTTTTTTCCACCCGTGCGTTTGCGCTCGATCCGTCTTTTGATTGCGCCAAGGCGGGCAGTTCGGCTGAGGAGGCTGTGTGCGCCTCGGACGCTTTGGCGGCGCTCGATCTTGAACTTGCGCGTGTGTATGGCCTCGCAGCGACGAGTGATTTGTCGTCAGAGCGTTTGAATGAACTGAAGGCGACGCAGCGAGGATGGATCAAGGGGCGCGATGAGTGCTGGAAGTCGAGCCTCGGACTGGAGGCCTGCGTCGGCAATGAGTACGCTTTTCGAATTGCCGAGTTGCGACAAGGCTATGCCGGTGCCCGTGAGGGAGACGGCCCGTCAGAAGGTCCGTTTCCCTACGTTTGCGAAGGTATGGATGCCCCTTTGAGTGTGACATTTATCAACGCTGAACCACCACGCGCAGTTGTCGGAATGCAGGACGGAACGCGGGTGCTGGTGGCGGGTCCAAGCGGGTCGGGCGTACGCTATGAAGGTATTGATATGGTGCTGCACACCAAAGGCAAAGAGGCGGCGGTCGAAATAGACGGCGCCGCGTCTCAGTGCATGCAGGATGACATTGGCTGAGATCTAGTGAACCACCGCTTGAACACCGTGGGTTTGCGGGATTTGCGCGGCCGCATTTCGCGTCATCACATCCATGGCAAATCCGAACTCCGTGATGAGACCGGCGAAGTTCCGCGCCATGTCCGGGCGCACGATCAGAGAGGAGAGCTGAGCAGTTTCTTCCAGTTCTCCGTGGACTGCGTGACCGACTAATGCCGCAAATACAGCTTCGTCTGCGCCCAAGCAGTCGCAGTTGCAGGCGTGACGGCAGAGTGGGCGGCGGCCATAGGCGCGGGCGCAATGCATGAGTTCGTCAAGGACTTCGCGGGTGACGCGACCGCGCGCGGGCCCAAGCCTCATGGCCAGATCCGCGTTCAATTGGTCGTCTGCGCCGGCGGGTCTTCCGCAGGCTCTCAGGCATCTGACGGCCATCCGTTCGGCTGGCGCGAGGTCGGACAACCATCCAACACGACGCGCTCCGGGACTTGGGCGGCGGTTCATTTTGTCAGGATCAGCTTGCCGGCGCGGGTGATGCGCAGGGTGTAAAGCTGATCATTCAAGCGAATGTGGGCCAAACCGTTGGTTCCGGTCAGAATGTCGGCGTCATGCACCGGTGTGGACGTCAAGTGAGTGGAATCGCTGAATTGAATCGTCATGGAAGCCTCCAGTTGCGTTAATTTATTGGCTTCCCAGCGTTGCGGGTGGCTGATGGTATTTAATCTGACAGAAATAGTCAGATAAGGCAAGGCAGTTAATACCGGACAAGTTTTGGCGAAATTCCGCCAACTCACAGAGTGTTTGGGTAAAAGTTAACGCAGCGACACCTATCTGTGGGGCAGAGCAGAACAAGACTTTGGAAACGGATAGATACAATGGCACATGTTATGAACGCCGCGATTGAAATGGCCCTTGAGCAAGCTTCACGCACTGATGCATTCCAGAATTTGCCCGGGGCAGGTCAGCCGTTGGAATTCCTGAGCCGCCCAAGTGACGCAGTGATTGACCGCATCATGAAGGAAAACCAGGCGAAGCCGTTGGCCGTCGGGCTCAAGCAGCAATTGACGCAGGCCAGCGCGCAGCTTCAGAACATGTCGGACGCCAGAGAGCGGAAAGAGCAAATGCGTTTGATTGCGGATTTGCAGACGCGTTTGGGTCTCGAACTTGAAGCGATGCAGAAATACGGGTGAGCCTCTGAAATTTCAGAGATCACGGGACAGCGACACCCTCGTACGGAAACGTACGGGGGTGTCGTCTATTTTACGGGACGCAGCCCCATCCAACCCAAGCCGCTAGGGGTGGTTTTCCCCGACGGAAAATACTCGGCGCTGACAACGCCGTCATAGCCGGTTTCATCCAGCATTTTAAAAAATGCGGGGTAATCGAAAGGCCCGCCTGCGGGTTCGTGCCGGTCCGGAATGCCGCCTATCTGTATGTGACCTACGAGATGGTTGTGCTTGTCCCAGCATGCTTTCACGTCACCGTGGATGCGATAGGCGTGGTAGGTGTCAAACTGCAGGGCCAGATTGGGTGCAGCAACCTCATCCAGAATGTCCGCAGCAAGATCGAAATTGTTCAAGAAGTAGCCCGGCATATCGCTGTCGTTGATTGGCTCGATTGTGAGCATCTGTTTCTGAGCGATGTCGCTGGCCCACCGCAGATTGGCAACAAATGTTTCCCTGGCTTCCGGGCCCTGCGCGGGACCCGCCATAATGTGTACGAGCCGGGCGCCGAGGGCATTGGCGTATCTTAAAGTGCGCTTGAAGTCGTGGCGAAACCGTTCTTCTCCGCCCGGGATTGCAGCGTAACCGCGGGGGCCACCCGTGTAGTTCGGCGGCGGGCAATTGATCAATTCAAGGGACAGTTTATTGCGCGACAGAGAGGTCAGAATGTCGCTTGCCTGCATATCATAGGGAAACAGCACCTCGACCGCCTCAAACCCGGCCTCGGCTGCGGCGTCAAAACGCTCTAGCTCGGGCAGCTCCTTGAAGAGCATGGTCAGGTTTGCGGCGAACTTGGGCAAGGCGATCTCCTGAGGAAATGAGTAACGCAAAGAGTTTGGCGGTGTCATAGACTGAAACGGGCCGAATGGTAAATTTGCTATTTTTTGCAAAGCAGGGAGTCAAATTGAAATGGCGGTTCCGGGTGACTTGCCGCGCATTCATTGACCTGCCAGTGTTTTGTGCGGGAGAAGTGACCACCAAGGAGGCTTTTTCGGTATGCAGTTGGAGAGTCTGATCACGCAGCTTAGGGCTGCGGCAGTCGGGGAAAACCCGCGGGCGGATATCAAGTCTTTGATGCAGGGAGCGTTGTCCGATCCCGAAGCCTTTGCTGCGGTTCTGCCGGAGTTTGAAGACGATGATGTGGTCCTGTTTGAGGATGATACGATTTCGGTCTGGCATTGCCGATTTCAGCCCGGGAAAACCGTGCCACCGCACGACCACAAGATGCTTGCGACAATTGCGGTCTATCGTGGCGCTGAACGGAACGATTTTTACGAGCGTTCCGTTGACGGAGGCCTCCGGAAAAGCAGCGAAGTTCGGTTGGGAGCGGGGGATGTATTCCAGATCGGCCCGAGTGCAATCCATGCAGTGGGTTGCGCCAGCGAGGAGCCGTGTTGCGGAATTCATGTCTATCTTGGTGAACTGACCAAGGTGGACCGCTCGCTGTTTGACCTGAGCAGCGGCAACGCGATGCCTTTCACGGATGAAAACTACTACAAGCTTGTGGCGGAGGACTAAGCCAGATCTGCAGCAGGGATCATTGGGAAGAAAACGCCGGATGATCGCACGCCGAACCACGCGGTGCCATCGATGTCCTGCTCTTCGGCAACATCCACCATGCGATAGAAAGTTTTTCGGTCGATCTTAGCCTCCAGATCGGCGCGGACCGTAACATAGGGCGCGGGTTCCCCGTTTCGGATTTCGACCCGAATGGGGTTCTCGGGACCGGCCGTCGCGGATTCACCGATGTGGGTTTCAAAGCGCAACACCTGCGTGTCGCCGCTTCCTTCGACTTCCATGTTCTGGGCGACAAAGGGCGCATCTTCGACCGTGATTCCCACCTTCTCGACCGGAGTGACCAGAAAATAGGCATCCCCTTCCTTGCGCAGAATTGAGCTAAACAGTTTGACCATGGCGGGACGTGTGATTGGCCCACCCTCGTGAAACCACGTGCCATCCTTGGCGATACGCATGTCGATATTGCCGCAGAACGGGGGATTCCAAAGGTGCACAGGCGCCGGCCCGCGTTCCTTCATGGCGGCAGTGGCTGTGGCAGCCAGATCATTAACTGTCGGTTTCACGGGAAATTGTGCGCTCATTGTTTTTGCCATTTCATCTGCGCGAGATAAGGTTCGTATAAGCATATAGACCCATCAGGAGAAATGTCATGAGCGAAGACACCGATCTGGTCGCCGAAATTGAAGCGCTGGGCGAGAAACTTGCAGCAGCCAAGGAGGCGATCACGAAGCGGTTTGTTGGACAAGAACGGGTCGTTGACCTGACTTTGTCATCGCTGCTGTGCGGCGGACACGCTTTGCTCATTGGGCTTCCGGGACTTGGCAAGACCCGATTGGTAGACACGTTGTCCACGGTGATGGGGCTCCATGGAAACCGTGTGCAGTTTACGCCCGACCTGATGCCGGCAGACATTTTGGGATCGGAAGTGCTGGAAAAAGGCAAGGGCGGCACCCGCGAATTCCGATTCGTGCCGGGCCCGATTTTCTGTCAGCTTTTGATGGCGGATGAGATCAACCGCGCGAGCCCGCGGACCCAGTCGGCACTATTGCAGGCAATGCAAGAGAAGCAGGTGACCGTGGCCGGCGCAGACCGTCCGTTGGATGCACCGTTTCATGTGCTGGCCACGCAGAACCCGATCGAGCAGGAAGGCACCTATCCTTTGCCCGAAGCCCAGTTGGACCGGTTTCTTGTGCAGATTGATGTTCCGTATCCGGACCGTGACACCGAGCGGGAGATTTTGCTGGCCACGACCGGAGTCGAAGAGGGGGAAGCACACCAAGTGTTTACCGCCGAAGAGTTGATTGCAGCACAAACCCTGCTGCGCCGGATGCCGGTTGGCGAAAGCGTGATGGAGATGATTCTTGATCTCGTCCGCGCCTGCCGTCCGGATGACCCAAGTGCAAGTGAGGCGGTCCGTGATCACGTCAGTTGGGGACCCGGGCCACGTGCTGCGCAGGCTCTCATGATGACCGTCCGTTCGCAGGCTTTGCTGCACGGTCGCTTGGCTCCGAACGCACAGGACGTGATAGATATGGCCGGACCGGTCTTGAGTCACCGGATGGCGCTGACGTTTGCTGCGCGGGCGCGTGGCGAGTCGCTGCCCGATTTGATTGCGGAAACCGTACGTCGTTTTGATGGCGTGGGAGCAGCTGCGTGAGTTCAGTCGCCCATCTTCGTGCCCGTGCGGAAGCTGAAGCCGCACGCCTGCCGCCACTTTTGGCGCAGGCAGAGCATCTTGCCGGCACGGTTTTGCTTGGGGAGCATGGGCGACGGCGGTCCGGATTGGGCGATGATTTCTGGCAGTACCGCCCCGTGCAACCCGGGGACAGCCTGCGGATGATTGACTGGCGTCGTTCCGCGAAATCGGATGCGCAGTTTGTGCGCCAGCGCGAATGGCAGGTTGCACAATCGGTAATGCTATGGGTGGATGCCGCGCCATCCATGCAGTTTTCGAGTGCGAAAGACGGGATCAGTAAGGGGGAACGCGCTCGCGTTCTTGCGCTCGCGGTTGCGATCTTGTTGATCCGAAGCGGTGAGAGGGTCGGCTTAACCGGGACGTTGTTGCCGCCACGCCGAGGTGAAGGGCAGATCTTGCGCCTAACCGAAATGTTTTTGCGCGAGGACGAAGGCGACTACGGCACCCCGGAAACCAAGGCCATGCTGCCACACGCGCGGGCGCTGTTTGTTTCGGATTTCATGGGCGACTTCGCGGCTTTCACACAGGCTTTGACCAAGGCGGCGGATCGTGGGGTGCGCGGTGTGTGCTATCAGGTTCTGGATCCGGCGGAGGAAGATTTCCCATACCGTGGGCGGGCTGTATTCGAAAGCATGGGTGGGTCATTGACCCATGAAACCAAAAAGGCCGACGACCTACGGACACGCTATATCGAGCGACTGGCCGAGCGGCGCGAACAGCTTAAAGATTTGTGCCGCGTAACGGGGTGGCACTATGGCACTCACCACACAGGTGAAAGCGCACAGGCAGCATTGTTGTGGCTTCATCAGGCTTTGGAGGGTCGCTCTTGATTGGCGGATTGTCCATCGGATTTGTGACACCTTGGCTGTTGTCGGCACTGGTGATTTTGCCGGTTTTGTGGCTCGTTCTGCGGGCCATTCCGCCCGCTCCTGTTAAACGCCTGTTTCCCGGTGTTGTGCTGCTGCTTGGTCTGAATGATGACGATACGGTCACAGACCGCACGCCTTGGTGGCTATTGCTTTTGCGAATGCTGGCTGTTGCGGCCGTGATCATCGGTCTCGCCGGGCCGCTGCTCAACCCGCAAGAGCGCGAAGATGGCAACGGGCCGCTTCTCATTCTGATGGATGCCAGCTGGGCGTCCGCAAGCGATTGGGATGCCCGCCGCACAATGGTCGAGGCTTTGTTGGATGAGGCGGCACGGGATGGACGCGTTGTCGCGGTTCAGCGTTTGACGGCATCTGAAGAGGTGCGATTTGCGCAAGCGGACGTCTGGAAGTCACGAATGGCAGGAGTTTTGCCGGCGCCTTGGGAAGGGTCTGAAGAGGCGCATCTGGCTTTTGCCAAAGGGCTTGGTTCGCAGAGCTTTGACACCATCTGGTTGTCTGACGGTCTGGCTCGAGAAGGACGGGACGCAGTGCTTGCCGCATTGCAAGAACGTGGAGACGTGCGGATCGTGCAAACCGGGCGGGGGGCCTTGGCCCTTGCTCCGCCACGCTATGAGGACGGTAAAGTCCTTCTGACTGCGCAACGCACCCAAACGGCACTGGAGCGGGAGATTACTGTTCAGGCCATAGGCCTTGATCCTGCGGGCACGGAACGGGTTTTGGCGGCCATTCCATTGAGTTTCGCGGCCGGAGATGCTGCCACCGAGAACGCCCTGAGCCTGCCAAGCGAATTACGTGCGCGGTTATCGCGGTTCGAAATTGCCGGCCACCGGTCTGCGGGTGCAGTGAGCTTGTCTGATGACAGTTTGCGGCGGCGGGAAGTGGCTTTGATTTCCGGTCGGGAAGATCGCGAAGGGCTTCAGCTTTTGTCACCGTTGCACTACTTGCGACAGGCTTTGGATCCGACAGCGGATGTGCTTGAGGGTGCGCTCTCCGACCTTTTGCCTGCCAACCCCGATGTCATCGTTCTGGCTGACGTTGCGGTCCTGTCCGATGGGGAAACCACAGCAATGCTGGATTGGCTTGATCAGGGGGGGCTGTTGTTGCGCTTTGCCGGGCCAAAGCTGGCTGCGAGCGAAGTAAGCCGGTCGGAGGAAGACCCCTTGATGCCCGTCAGGCTGCGTGCTGGAGGGCGATCGGTAGGTGGCGCAATGAGTTGGGGTGAGCCGAAAACGCTGGCACCGTTCCGCGTGGACAGCCCGTTTTATGGCCTGCAGGTGCCGGAAGAAGTGACGGTCACAGCACAGGTTGTTGCGCAGCCTGACCCGACACTGGCGGACCGAGTCATTGCTGAATTGAGCGACGGAACGCCCTTGGTCACGCGCAAAGAGGTCGGGCAGGGACAGATTGTTCTGGTGCATGTAACGGCCAATGCGCAGTGGTCCGGCCTGCCGTTGTCCGGCTTGTTTGTGCAGATGCTCGACCGGCTTGCGGTGTTGAGCGCCACCCCAGCAGACGCAGAAGACCGAATGGCAGGAACAACCTGGCAACCGGTAAAGGTTCTTGACGGGTTTGGCCGTCTCGAGGACGGGCAGACGCTCGCAGGTGTTTCCGGCGAGAACATTCTAAATCAGCCGCTTGGCGTGGAAATGCGTCCGGGCCTGTATCGTGACGGAGACCGGTTGATGGCGCTCAATGTGTTGCGTGCCGAAGACACGCTGCAACCGATGCGATGGCCAGCAGATGTGCCGGTCGAAGGCTTGCGAGGCGCGGTGACAACTGACCTGTCCGGGTACTTTCTTGCCGCTGCCTTGGTGCTTTTGGCCATTGATGTGTTGGCCTCGCTGGCAGTGTCAGGGCGGCTATGGGGCGCGCGGGTCGCGTCGGCGGGTTTGGCAGCGCTGGTTGTTCTGGGGGGCGCGTACGAAGCTCGTGCGCAGGAAGCCATATTGTCGGATCACGCGCAGGAGGTGGTCTTCGGTCACGTTGTGACAGGCAACCGGCAGGTTGACGATGTTGCGCTGGCCGGACTGCGTGGGCTTGGGCAGGTGTTGAATTTCCGCACATCGGTGGAGCCGGGGCCGCCCGCGTCCGTCGACCTCGAGCGCGACGAGTTGGCGTTTTACCCGCTGCTTTATTGGCCGATCACAACCGATCAGCCGACGCCCAGCCGAGACGCCTATGTCAAACTCAACGCGTATCTGCGGTCAGGCGGCATGATTGTTTTTGATACGCGCGACGGTGATGTCGCCGGTTTCGGCGCGAGCAGTCCGAACGGACGCAAGCTGCAAAGCCTAGCGACGGGGCTGGATATTCCTCCGCTGGATCCCTTGCCATCTGATCACGTTCTGACCCGCACGTTTTATCTGCTGCAGGATTTCCCCGGTCGTTACCTGAGTGATGATGTCTGGGTCGAGGCGGCTCCGGCGGATGCGGTTCTGATCGAAGGGATGCCGTTCCGAAATCTGAACGACGGCGTGACGCCTGTTGTGATCGGCGGCAATGATTGGGCTGCGGCCTGGGCGCGTGATGCTCGGGGCAACACAATGTACCCCATTGGGCGTGGACGATCGGGCGAGCGGCAGCGCGAGTTGGCGTACCGGTTTGGAGTGAACCTCGTGATGCATGTGCTGACCGGCAACTACAAAAGTGATCAGGTGCATGTGCCTGCATTGCTGGATCGGTTGGGCCAATGACCGGGAATGTGCTGTTTGATCCGATTGTGCCGGTTTGGCTGCTCGTCACTCTGGCGGTGATCTGTGCGGGAGCGGTGTCGTTTGCCTTGTGGCGCGGGTTGGCAGGCTGGGCGTTCCGAGGTCTGGCCGGACTGGTCATTCTTGCGGCGCTGGCTGGTCCGGTTTTGCAGACTGAAAACCGTGCCCCGTTGAGCGACATCGTGTTGATGCTGGTCGACCGCAGCGCCAGTCAGCGTTTGGATGACCGAAGCGCACGGACCGAGGCGGCGGCGGACGCCATGGCGGCGAGGCTCGGTGCGCGGGAAAACACCGAAGTCCGGCGCGTGGATGTGGGTGACGGAGTCAATGATGCCGGCACCGAGATGATGAGCGCGTTGAACGAAGCACTGGCGCAAGAGCCGCGCGGACGTGTGGCCGGCGTTATCGCGATCAGCGACGGAGTGGTGCATGACATGGATTTGGCGCCAGACCTGCCGGCGCCGTTTCATCTGTTGCACACCGGCCGTGAAAGCGATTGGGACCGCCGCTTGAGCGTGCGCAATGCTCCCGCTTTTGCGATCCTGGGAGAACCCGTGACTTTGACGCTCCGCGTTGAGGATTCCGGAGCGGCGCCCTCGGGTGTCACGCGCGCGCCATTGAGCATTTCCATTGATGGCGAAGCGCCGCAGGAATTCATGGTTCCGCTCGGACGCGATATCGAATTGCCTGTCACACTGCCGCATGGCGGACGCAATGTTATCCAGTTTTCGGTGCCTTTCGAGGATGGTGAATTAACGGATCGCAACAATGCGGCGCTGGTGCAGATCAACGGTGTACGTGATCGCTTGCGCGTCCTGCTGGTGTCCGGCGAACCCCATCAAGGTGCGCGGACATGGCGCAATCTTCTCAAGTCCGACGCGTCAGTGGATCTCGTGCATTTCACGATTCTGCGCCCACCAGAGAAACAGGACGGTGTTCCGGTTGCAGAGTTGTCTTTGATCGCGTTCCCGACACGCGAATTGTTCATGGAAAAGATCGACGATTTCGATCTGATCATCTTTGACCGGTACCAGCGGCGGGGCATATTGCCCGCGCTGTATCTGGACAATGTGCGGGAGTACATTCACAAAGGCGGCGCGGTTCTGATCGCAGCAGGGCCTGACTATGCAACTGCCGACAGCATTTATCGCGGCCCATTGGCGCGCATCCTGCCGGGTGAACCGACCGCACGCGTGATGGATCAGAGATTTGTTCCGACTGTATCAGACGTGGGCGCGCGACATCCGGTGACGGCGGGGCTTCCCAATGCCGGCAATTGGGGCGCTTGGTTGCGACAAGTCGAAGTGACGCCGGTAGAGGGTGGCGATGTCCTGATGACAGGCGCTGAGGACAGTCCTCTTCTGGTTCTGAACCGTGTGGAAGAAGGGCGGGTCGCTTTGCTTGCGTCTGATCATGCCTGGCTTTGGGCACGCGGATATGACGGTGGTGGCCCGCAACTTGAGATGTTGCGGCGGCTGGCGCACTGGATGATGGGCGAGCCCGAGCTTGAGGAAGAGGCCCTGTGGGCGGATGCGACAGGGCAGAGTATGCGCATTGTGCGGCGCTCACTGGAAGAGGATGTGGGCGAAGTGTCGGTTACAGCGCCCACAGGTGAAGTGGTTTCATTGCCATTGGAGCAGGTGTCACCCGGACGGTTTGAAGCTGCCTTTGAAGGCGCGGAAATCGGACTTTATCGGTTGGAGAACGGAGACAAGTCGGCAGTCATTGGTCTTGGTCCTTCGGCACCGAAAGAGTTCGAAAAGACACTTGCGAGTGCCGATGCCCTGGAGCCGGTTCTGGAGGCCACGAATGGTGGTGCCCGCGCACTGGAAGATGGTGTGCCTGCGGTACGTGAGGTTCGGGCAGGACGACCTGCAATGGGACGCGGCTGGATCGGGATCACACCGCGCGGTGCCTATGAGACGCTGGATGTAGCGCGCACTCCGCTCCTACCCGCTTGGGCGGTGTTGCTTGTCGCATCTCTGTTCATCGTTGCGGGTTGGCTTAGGGAAGGGCGTCGATAGCCGGGGCCGTGTACGTTGGGCTTTGCTCTAAAAACCTGTTCCCCCTGCGGCATGCACGCGGTAGAACGGCGCAGAGCAGTAATTGGAGCCAAAGATGACACCGCCCAAACCCGTTGTTTTGTGCATTCTGGATGGGTGGGGCGTCTCCGAAGACACCACTGCCAACGCGCCGTTTCTTGCCGCGACCCCGAACTTTGATGCGATGATGGCTGAGTGTCCGAATGCGACCCTGATCACCCATGGTCCAGACGTTGGTCTGCCAAGCGGTCAGATGGGCAACTCCGAAGTCGGACACACGAATATTGGCGCGGGTCGGGTTGTCGCCATGGATCTTGGCCAGATTGATCTCGCAATTGAAGATGGCTCGTTTTTTGAAAACGTCGCGTTGCAGGCATTCATCGCAAAGATGAAGGAAACAGGCGGCACGGCGCACCTCATGGGGGTGATCTCCGATGGTGGCGTGCACGGGCATTTGACTCATGTGCTGGCGGCCATCAGAGCAGCGACGGATGCGGGTGTTCCTGTGGCGCTGCATGCGATCACCGACGGGCGGGATGTGGCACCGAAGTCAGCTTTGGAGTTTATCGAGACGCTTGATGCGGGCATGCCTGACGGTGCGCGGGTCGCAACGCTTACAGGTCGTTACTTTGCGATGGATCGTGACAACCGCTGGGAGCGCGTCAGCAAGGCGTTTGATGCCTGGGTTTCTGGCGAGGGTCGCACGGCCAGCTCTGCGGGGGAAGCTGTTCAGGCAGGATATGACCGTGGTGAGAGCGACGAGTTTGTCGAGGCAACTGTGATCGGTGACTACGCAGGTGCGCAGGACGGCGATGGGTTTTTCTGTCTGAACTTCAGAGCGGATCGGGCGCGCGAGATACTGGCCGCATTGGCGCAGCCTGGTTTTGATGCATTCGACGTTACTGCGCGACCCGAATGGGCGGCGGTTCTGGGTATGGTGGATTATTCCGAAAAGCATAACACCTACATGACAACGGCTTACCCGAAGCAGGAGATCTCCAATACTTTGGGTGAGTGGGTCGCAAAGGCAGGCAAGACACAGTTCCGACTGGCCGAGACCGAAAAATACCCGCATGTGACGTTTTTTCTGAACGGTGGAGAAGAGACCCCGTCGGAAGGCGAGGACAGGTTCATGCCGAAATCGCCGAAAGTGGCGACCTATGACTTGCAGCCCGAAATGTCGTCAGTCGAAGTGACGGAGCAGTTCGTTGCTGCAATTGAGCAGGGTTATGATCTGATCGTCACAAACTATGCCAACCCGGATATGGTTGGGCACACTGGCAGTCTTGAAGCTGCCATGGCGGCCTGTGCTGCAGTGGACGAAGGGCTCGGCAAGGTACGGGCAGCTTTGGACGCGGCAGGTGGTGCGATGATTGTGACCGCGGATCACGGTAACTGCGAAACCATGGTTGATCCCGACACCGGTGGTCCGCACACTGCTCACACGCTGAATCCCGTGCCAGTCATTCTTGTAAACGGGCCAGATGGCGCAGGGTTGCGTCAGGGCCGTCTGGCGGATCTTGCGCCGACATTGCTTGAATTGATGGGTTTGGAGCAGCCCGCCGAAATGACCGGAGAAAGCCTGATCACGCGATGAGATGCCCTGCGCTTTTGCTGACGCTAGCGGTCATGACCGCGTTGATGGCGGCACCGGGTCGGACGGAAACCGATCCGGCCGGAGCCGCCCGCGCTGCGGCGGAGCAGTTGGAAGCCGCGTCGGTAGCGTTGTCTAAAGCCAAGGGCAGTCGCGATCGTGTGAAATCTCTGACGGGCGTTGTGCATGCTTACGAAGCCGGGTTGACGGCGCTTCGGGCCGGGTTGCGCCGAGCAGCGATCAGAGAGGCGCAGCTTAGCAAGCAGCTCAAGTCCCAAGAGGTAGAGATTGCGCGGCTTCTGGGTGTGCTTCAGACGATGGGGCAGGACCCGTCGCCGGTGATGTTGTTGCATCCTGAAGGACCCGCAGGAACCGCACGTGCCGGAATGATCTTGGCGGATGTGACACCGGCTCTTGAAGCCAAGGCAGCGTCAGTGCGTCGCGACCTTGAGGAAGTGACAATTCTGCGCAGCCTGCAGGAAGGCGCGGCAGAGACGCTGCAAGAGGGGCTTGCCGGAGCACAAAGAGCGCGACAGGAACTGTCAAAGGCGATGGCAGACCGTACAGACCTGCCGATGCGCTTTACGGAAGACCCCGTGCAAACAGCATTGTTGATTGCCTCCACGGAGACTCTTGAGGGCTTTGCCAGCGCACTCGTGGATTTGCAGGTTGAAGGCATGTCAGAGATTGATCTGCCTGATGTCACCGGCCGCAAGGGAGCCCTGGCGTTGCCGGTCGAAGCGCGCATTCTGCGCCGTGCAGGTGAGGCTGATGCGGCAGGCATCGTGCGTCCCGGGCTGGTCCTGGCTACCCGTCCAAATGCGCTTGTGACGGCGCCGACGGCCGCCACGATCCGATACCGCGGTCCGCTGCTGGACTATGGCAATGTTATGATTCTCGAGCCACAGCCGGGTTACCTTTTCGTGCTGGCGGGCCTCGCTCAGGTCTATGGCAGCGTGGGAGAGGTGGTGCCCGAAGGCACTCCGGTAGGTTTGATGGGCGGAAATGACCCTGAAGTTGGTGCCATCCTGTCACAGTCGAGTGAAGGCACTGGTCAGGACCGCACAGAAACGCTCTATATAGAAGTGAGAGAGGGCAAATCGCCCGTGGACCCGGAAACGTGGTTCAAAACGAACAAGGATGGATGACACATGAAGAAGTTTGTCGCTGCGGCCGCGACTGGCGCGCTTGCCGGCCTGTTGGTCACGACACAGGTGGCAGGTCCGCTGCTAGCCGAAGAAAACGAGCGCAAGGCGAGCGTCTATGAACAGCTTGATCTGTTTGGCGACATCTTCGAACGCATCCGCGTGCAATATGTCGAAGAAGTGGACGAAGGCGATCTGATCGAAGCGGCCATCAATGGTATGCTGACGTCACTTGACCCGCATAGTTCGTACCTCTCGCCGGATGATGCAGAAGACATGCGTGTTCAGACACGCGGTGAGTTCGGCGGTCTTGGCATTGAGGTCACGCAGGAAGAAGGCTTTGTGAAGGTCGTGTCCCCGATCGACGACACGCCTGCGGATGCGGCCGGTATCGAGGCCGGAGACTTTATCACTCACGTGGACGGCGAGAGCGTTTTGGGCCTGACGCTGGATCAGGCGGTCGAAATGATGCGCGGCCCGGTGGGCAGCGAGATCGTGATCACCGTTGCGCGCGAAGGTGAGGCCGAACCGTTTGATGTGACCATTGTCCGCGACACCATCAAGCTGACTGCGGTGCGGTCTCGGACAGTTGGCGAAAGCGTCGTGTTGCGTGTGACCACTTTCAACGATCAAACCACACCGAACCTTGAAGCGGGCTTTGCCAAACAGGTTGAAGAGCTAGGCGGCATGGAGAATGTGAACGGGATCGTGCTCGATCTGCGTAACAATCCGGGTGGTTTGTTGACGCAAGCTATCAAGGTCTCCGACAGCTTCCTTGAAAAAGGCGAAATCGTTTCGACCCGCGGGCGCAACCCGCAGGACGGTGAGCGTTACAACGCGGAACCGGGTGATCTGGCCGAAGGTAAGCCGATTGTGGTTCTGATCAACGGCGGTTCGGCCTCGGCTTCCGAGATTGTGGCCGGTGCGCTGCAGGATCACCGCCGCGCCATTGTTGTAGGTACCAAGAGCTTCGGCAAAGGCTCCGTTCAGACCGTGATGCCGCTTCGGGGTGACGGTGCGATGCGTCTGACGACCGCGCGTTACTACACGCCATCGGGCCGCTCTATTCAGGCGCTGGGCGTGAGCCCTGATATCGTGGTGGAGCAACCGCGCCGCGCTCCGGAGACGGAAGAGGAAGAAGATACTTCGCGTCGTTTCAATGGTGAAGCGGATCTGCGCGGCAGCCTGAACAACGACAGCCTGACAGATGACGAGCGCCGCCAAATCGAAGAGGATCGCACCAAGGCCGAAGAAGCCGCCAAGTTGCGCGAAGAGGATTACCAGCTGGCCTATGCTCTGGACATTCTCAAAGGCCTCTCCGCGCTTGGACCCACGGAATAAGGCTCTGACAATTTTATTTGAGGGCGTCCCGTTCGGGGCGCCCTTTGTTTTGTTGGGGAGCCTACTTGCGAGGTTTCCCAGACAAGGTGCGATTGCACCTGCCCCGGTGATTGGCTAGGACGAACTTACGCCACAAGGAGACCTGCCATGACGCCAGAAGAGATCGCCAAGCTGCCTTATCGCCGCAATGTCGGTGTGATGCTGGTGAATTCCGAGGGCCATGCCTTTGTTGGGCAGCGGCTTGATAGCGAGGTGCCAGCCTGGCAAATGCCACAAGGCGGCATCGACAAGGGCGAAACCCCACGCGATGCGGCGCTCCGCGAGCTTGAAGAGGAGACCGGTGTCTCTCCTGATTTGGTGACGGTTGAAGCAGAAAGCGAAGGATGGGTGGCTTATGATCTGCCACATGACATCGTTCCGCGTATCTGGAAAGGTCGCTATCGCGGGCAGGAACAGAAGTGGTTTTTGTTCCGTTTCCACGGGGACGACAGCCAGATCAACATCGAAGTTGACCATCAAGAGTTTTCGGAATGGCGGTGGTTGCCAACCGGTGATCTGGTGGCAAATATCGTTCCGTTCAAACGGGCTGTATACGAGCAGGTGCTGTCGGAGTTCGCCGACAAGCTGTAACGCTCAGAAGAGTTTGAGCGTTCGGTAGCGTTTGAGCTGAAGCAGTCCCAGAGCGATCATTGTTACAAAGAGAACGGCAAAGACCGTGTCTGACAAGAAATGTCGCCCCATCACCACACGCAGGCTCAAACCGGCGGCCGTCACCGCAAAGGCCGCAAGTGTGACGAAGCGGGTGTATCGTGCCGGCGCCGAGTTGCGCACGACGAGCAGAACGGTGATCAGGAGAGCCGTCACACCTGATCCTTCGCCGGATACGAACGAACAGTTTTTTTCGCATTGATCCGAGATTTCGAAGGCGCGAGAGAACGTCAGGTTGCCTCCGAACTCTTCGACGGTCGAAGGGCGCGCGCGTCCGGAATGGCTTTTGAGGATCACATCCACCAGCAGCATTGGGCCGAGCACATAGGTTAGCGTTGCAACTTCCCAAACCTTGTTCAAAACGGGCGTTGTCGAGCGGAAGGTTTTGGTGAAAACCAGAGCACCAAAAGCCAGCAGAAACGTGAGAATTATGAGTTTCCAGATGAACTCTCGCAGGTGTTTCACAAACTCGATGTGGGCCAGCCAGAAGCCGTACTCAGGATCGTAAAACAGACCGGTGAACCAGAGATCGAGGCCAGGCCAGATTGCGAACACCATAGCCAGAATGGCCGTGAGGATCACACAGCTTTGCAGGGCTCGGGCGTTTGCATTCAGCGCAGGCATGCGGCGTCCACAATGTAGGCTGGGATGGGAACATTGGTCCATGTTCCCACTTCTTGAGCCAGGTCTGCAACAGGTTCAACGGCTGTGCCTTTGCACGTTAGCTTTTCCGCATATCCGACATAGAGCACCTTACCTTCAAGCGACTTGGGCAGGGCTTTCTTTTGGGCGTAGTAGTGCTTTGGCGCCCCTTTGTGCGGGCGCGAATAGAGTGCGAAGTCTCGGTCTGCCCCAGTGAAAAACAGATCGGCTAAAATGCCGCGATTGTTGGCGACAATTGTGCTCAGACCGTTGTGCTCTGCCAGTTCAAAGGCGTCACGGCTTAGGCCGGCAATATTGACATAGCGTTTGGCAAAAGGTTGACCGTCGTCGCCTTTGATCGCCATCGGAAATGCAACGAGAAAGGAGATAACGAGCACAACGGCGATGTTGATGCCGAACCCGATTTTCAACCAACGACTGCTGTCACGCTCCAACGCCCAGAGAATGGCAACGATGGTTGCCGGTGGAATGGCCGCAAATGCCCAGTTGGCATAGGCGCGGCTGAGCAGAGCTTGTGTGAGGACGATCAGCCAGACAGGGATGGAGAACCACAAAAGTGCACGACGCCGGCTGGGCGCGGGTGCACGCAGCGCGATGAGCCAGAACACCATAAAGACCGGTCCGAAGACCGCAAACTGTGAGGCCGCGAATTCCGCAAGGCTGCCGAAGTTCAGGCTTGGCCCCGCACTTTCTTCCTTGATCCAGCCAACGTTGTCCATTGTGTGGGAGACCGTTGTGAGGTCGTTGGCGATGTTCCAGACGATATTCGGGCTTGCCGAGATCAGGAAGCCAGCAAGGAACAAAAGCAAATGCCGGCCCGATGGGCGCATAGCGGGGTGAATTGCATAGGCGATTGCCGCACCGGGCAAGAAGTAGATTGCCGCGTACTTTGACATGAAGGCCAGGCCGAGGAGCAATCCGCCAGCCAAGGCGTGTATCGGTTTGCCACCTTCGCAAACCCTCCAGTAGAGCACCAACGCGCCGACAAGGAACGGCGCCATAATGGTGTCGGTGGACATGAGGAAGCTGCCAACAGTTACGATAGGCAGGCTTAGGTAAGCCATTGCCACCCACAGTGCCGCGCGTCGGTTCTCAGGCATCAGGGACTGTGCCCAAACGCCCAGCAGTAGCGCGGTTGCGCCATGAAAAAGAGGGGCCGGCAAACGAACTGAAAATGCGCTTCTGTGGGCGGCCAGTTCGTCAAACAACCGCAAAACCCAACCGATCATGGGCGGTTTGGAATAATATCCCAGATCGAGGTTTTGCCCCCAGACCCAGTACTGGGATTCATCTACATAAAGATCGGTCGGACTGATCCAGAGGAGCAGCACCCGTGCCAACGTCACGATTCCCACTGCGACTAGCAGAGGGCGCCAATTTCCGAGGGTGTCAGGCTGCACCATCTTCGCGCTTTTCCTTGTGAATCAGCCAAAGGTTTCGTGTGTAGACCACGATACCGAATGACTGTCCAAGAATGAAAACCGGATCTTGCCGATAAACCGCATAGGTAAACAGGATCAGCGCACCTGCGATTGAGAAGTACCAAAACGCCAGAGGCACGGTGGAGCGGCGCGCGCGCTCGGATGCGATCCACTGCACCAGAAAGCGACCGGTGAACATCAATTGGCCAAAGAGACCGAAAGCCACCCACCAGAATTCCACCCAGTTGTTCACTTTGAGAAAGGAAAGGAGAGAGTCCATTATTTGGTGCTTTCTGTTCCGGGGGTAATTTCCAAAGCCCGGGCCTTTTTGCGGCGGCGGATAAGCCAGGCGACGCCAAAGAGGTCCACAAGGCCAACAAGCGCGCGCTGGAAATTGGAGTAGTTGGACCGCCCCGCCCCGCGCTGTCGATGGGTTACGTCAACATGGGCGACGCTGTATCCGTTCATTGAAAACAGGGCCGGCAAATAGCGGTGCATGTGGTCGAAATAGGGAAGGTCAAGAAAGGCCTCCCGTTTAAATGCCTTCAACCCACACCCGGTGTCTCGGGTTTTGTCTTTCAAGATAAACGAACGGATTGCGTTTGCGGCTTTGGAAGCCAGTTTTTTGGACAGGGTATCCTGACGATTAACGCGTTGTCCCGCTACGAGGCCAAGATCATCAGACGCATCAGGCGCCAGTAACGGGGCCACAAGATTGGGGAGCTCGAGGGGCGGATTTTGGCCGTCGCCATCAAGCGTACAAACAATCCGGCCGCGGGCCGCACGGGTGCCGGAATGAACTGCGGCGCTCTGCCCGCCGGAGGTCGGGTGGCTAAGCAGTCGAAGGTTTGGCATATCCGTCGTCATGGCTTTTACAACCTCGGGCGAGCCATCATCGGACCCGTCATCGACGATGATGATCTCTATCGCTTCCGCATGTCCCTCAAATGCGGTTTGAATATCGCGGATCAACTCGGGAAGGTTGCCCTTCTCGTTTTTGGCCGGAACAACAACAGAGATGGTGGGGGAAGTCGCAGGATCGGACATACGGCACCTAGGTTCTGGATTGACGGGATATTGTACCCCGAGCGGAGGTTCCGTTCCTTCAATCCTTTTCGGTGCGGTACGTCAAGGGCAGGGAACGCGACAGCTTTGTGACGCGAGACCCGTTAACGGCAGGTTTTCATAGCGTTTCTGCGGTTCCAACAAAGCTGCATGACAACAGCTTTGTGCATCGCTAGAAAGAGGTCGACGGCCCCGTGGCTCAACTGGATAGAGCAGCCCCCTCCTAAGGGGCAGGTTATAGGTTCGAATCCTATCGGGGTCGCCATAATCCCTTGAAAAATTAGCAAAAAATCCCGATTTTATCGATTTGTGAAATGCACGATTTGCCGTGCAATGCGCAGAAATGCGAAACAATGCGCAAATTTGCTGTGCGGCGCGAAACCAAATTGGCACAAAATTGACACAGATGGCCAATCCGTGCGGCGCATGGGAATGCCCGAGGATGCCAACACCCACCGCAAACCCGTGCCGCGGATGGTGCGGCTGATCCATGCATATCTGGACGGATACCGGCACAGCGATTGTCCGGATGGTGGATCTGGGGCATGAAAGATGAAACTTCACTGGACCAGAAACCAGAGCGGCGCTTATCGCGCGCACAACGGCGCAGCCACCTTCACAGTACGAAAAGCAAATGGCGAATGGCTTATGGAGGCAAAACGAAAGGATGGCGGATTGGTCTGGAAATCCCACAGACTAATGAGAGAAGCCAAAAAGTCAGCCTCGGAAATCGCTGCCAGTGCAGGATGGCACAAAATTTAATTGAAGCCCCAAGATAACCTGGGGCTTTTCCTATTGGCACGTCACAGCGGCATAGGTGGTGGCTTCCTGATTGCGCACAGTTTCACGCGCCACCTTACAGCCCGTCACCGCCTCAATGGCCGCCACATTGGCCTGGGGCAATGTCATATCGCGCCCCGTCAGCACTTCCCCCATTTTCGGATCATTCGGGCCGGCCAGGTAGACGCCTGGGCCAAGGCTCGGCCGCTCGACCACAAAGAACGCGCGACCGGCAATGTCGGTGGTTTGGGCGTCTGGATAGTAATCGGTCATTTGCGTGCAGGCGGTCACGGCCGAGGCGGCCAGGGTCAGGGAAAACAATTTGCGCATTGTGAAATCTTTCTAAATCAATCAGCGTCCAAAATGCGCAGTCAGCAGCACGTGGGCAAGCCCGCAGACACAAACGCCGGTACATTTGACACAAAATTAGCACAACCTGCGCCTCTGAACGGTTGAAACGTAATGAAAACATATACTTATGGATAAATCCTTGCCCCTCCTAAGGGGCAGGTTATAGGTTCGAATCCTATCGGGGTCGCCAACACATCATCAACGAAAACATCGGATTACAGCGCGCACGGAACAACAAGTGCTACCGCGTGCTGCGATCTCGTCACTCTCCCGTCACTCGCACGACGCAAGGAGCAAGCGAGATGGCAAAAATCAGGAAGCGTGGGAGCAAGTGGCAGTGTATCGTCAGACGTGATGGCAAAACGGCAAGCAAGTCGTTCGTCAAGCTCGTCGATGCTGTGAAGTGGGGTACGGCGACCGAGGCACAAGCCGATTCCGTTGGTGGTGCGCTACCGAGGCGCGCGCAGTCCGAAGCAGACACGTCGCAAATATAGACGCTCGGAGACGCGATGATCGTGTTCCGTGACGACGTGACGCCGACGTATCGCAGTGGTGATCGTGAAGCACGTTGTATCGACGCGTTGTTGAAGCATCACAAGTCGCTATGCCGTCTCCGGTTGGATAGGCTGACCGTGGCGGATGTGTCGAAGTGGCGAGACAGACGATTGAAGCAGGTGGCGGCATCAAGGGTGGTGCGCTAGTTGACACTTTTACAAGGCGCAGTCGGGCACGCTCTCGACGCTGATGCTGTCAACGTGGTGCAGAACGTGAGGCGACCGCGCGTTGATGATCGACGCGAACGCAGGTTACAGGCTGGCGAGTGGCAGCGGCTTATGCAAGCGTGCGACCAAGGACGAAACAAGCTGCTACGCCGCTGCTGGTGCTGGCAGCGACTATGCGATTGTCCCAAGCGATTGCGTGATGCCTCGTTTGCCGCGACATGTGCTGCGCTGGATCTGTGCCAGTTGTCACAAAAAATCCGTCGAAGGTTGAGACTATTCCGCACACATCATCCAATGTCTGTTCAGAGTTGAGTTTACGGTCGCCAGACGACACACTGGATGGTCCCAAATAGCCATAACAGTCGAGTGGTCCTACACCTCTACCCGGTGACAATCTTGACACGGATCGCGTTTGATGATCGTTTCCGGCTACAACAAGGGTGTCGGGGTTGCTGAGGCAGAAAACTGTCCAGCCAAAGTGCACACAGGGGAAGTAAAAAGTCTCTGTCTGCGTCAACCGCCTCGATCTAAAGACAAAAGGGAGCACTTCAATTGGAAAGCCGCGCCATCGGGCTACACGTCCCGAAGACAGCCGGGACATCGCTGGCAACACTTGTGCGCTCTGAATTGCCGAGCCACCAAAGCGCGCTCTTCGCGAGCTTCCATCAGAACAGGGTTTTCGGGCGACCCGAGCTTTTCGAGCTCAGGTCGCATGACCACCTACGGTTCATTTTTGGTCACCGAATGTCCCAGGAGACGGCGCGCTTTCTTTGGCGTGACAATACGCTCTTGTTCACTGGACTGCGTGAGCCAAAAGATCGATGGTTCAGCCTTTTTCGGCAGTACGTGAAGGTCGCGGAGCAACACGGGGCCCCATGCCCAACGGTGGAGCAAATTGTAGGCGAGGATCTAAATGCCACGTGCAGAAGTTTCATCCATAACTTCCCGACCGCGGCAAATCTTGGTGGTGGAACTTCACCGTTTGAAAAAGCAGCGTCTGTTCTTTCTGTCTTCGATATTGTTTACGACTCAAACAACGTTTTTTCTGACGCAAAACCGATCCTGAGACACCTTGGTATCGAAAGAGATCTTGATCTTCGCGAAAATGTTTCCCCAAGCGGCACCGTGGACGCAGCGCGTCGAATGGTGGAAGAACTTGATGGAATGAGAATGAACCGACAAGACGACGACTCGCAACTCTACCGCTTCGTTCAGGAGAATATCGTGGTGGACGATCGAGGGTTCAGTCGGCTGCGACAGAACGAATTCTCGGTGAGCCGTGACGAACTGTTCGAGGCAATGCCAGATCGGGAGGCGTGTTTCTCAATCATGAAAAGGCAGCTGATCGAAGCGATCCGGTATGAAGCTCAGCTGATTGGGAAACTGGACGAGCTGCGGAATGACATGCGGGCAAGATGTGCGATATCGCAGGAAATTCTGGCGGCGATCGAATGAGCGAACAAATGAATGAAATCAACACGAAGTTTGCAACGTTCACGCCAGCCGAAAAATTGCACTGTTTCGAGTTCTTTCAGGAATGGATCGCCGAACGGATCGTCCGCAGTGGGGATGCCGTCATTGATGTGGGCGCCAATGTCGGGGGCCACACCTGGACCTTCTTGCAGTTGGTCGGAGAAAGCGGGTGCGTCGTTGCAATCGAGCCAAACCCTGGCTTGAACGCCAATCTCCAAAAATGGTGCGAAATCCATCCGAATTTAATGCTTCTGGACGTCGCGCTTTCCAATCAAGACGGAGAACTGGATTTTAACATTCCCGCTGGCGATCAGGGCTATGGCTCTCTGTGGACGCGACCTACGCATGACGTAGAATTTGCATCCACTGTAAAGGTGCCGGTAACCACACTTGACTGCGCTTTCCCAACCATGGGCCTTGAGTCCATCCGACTGATGAAAGTGGATATTGAAGGGTCGGAGCTCCGCTTTCTCGAAGGGGCTCAAGACACTTTGCGCAGACTCAGACCCTGGATCACCATAGAGGTTGATTGGGGTTTCAGTCCCGACTCGGTCGGGGCGACAGATACCGAAACCGCCAACTGGAACCGATTGTCCGACGTCGTGCGGCGGGCAGGTTACCGGGTCTTCACACTTCTCGGCGAAGAACTGTCGGCACCGGACAATCGGCACCACGTGATCCTGCTTGCTCCGCAGGAGGCAGACGCGGGCGCATTTCTCGCCGAAGAAGCGGGGGACATGCTGGACGCCTATCGCCTACTGGACGGGTCATGGAAACTTGGGGCGAAGTTCGAAGCACAGTCGCCATTCCATGGCCGTTTGGCGAGGGCGATGATGCTCTCCACTCCCGAAGAGGCGGGATCGGTCTATGAACGGGAGCGCTTCGACAGGTACGTGGCCGACATGCCGTTGCTGCAGTCATGGGATGGCGGAGAAACCTGGAACAGCGGAAGTTTCACCGCTGATTACTTGCGGCAGGTTCACGACTTCATCCGAAGGGATGTCGGCACTGGCGCGTCCATACTTGAGACGGGCGCAGGGAACTCGACGATCGCGTTCCTGCATCTCTATCCGAACCGCGTCGTGTCAATTTGTCCCGAGCCCAGCCTGTTCGACCGGATCGAAGACTACTGCCGCAATCAGAAGATCAGTCTCGGCCCAGCCGAATTCATTGACGGCTTTTCGGAATGGGAGTTGCCGAAACTGGCGAACTTTGGTGCGACCAACCCGCTCTTTGACTTCGCCTTGATTGACGGGCATCACGGCTGGCCCAATGTATTCGTGGATTTCTTCTACGTGAACTATCTTCTGAAAGAGCGTGGCTGTGTCATGATCGGTAATGTCCAGCTCAATTCGATCGCGGAGTTGATGCGGCTCCTGGATCAACAACCGAGTTTCGAACGTGTACTGGATATTGGCAAATCCGTAGTTTATCGTCGCATCGACAACGAAAGAAGCCTACCGGATTGGGCTCACCAGCCCTACATTGCCGAAAATTCGTGACGGCGCGCTATTTTTTGCTGGCGTGCCGGTTGCCTGATCAAAGAAAGAATGTGGAGACGCGGCGGTCTCATCGGGTTTCTACAATTGATGTTAGAAGGAAACTTTTGGTTGCCGCTCCTGCTCGCCTGACGAGGTGCAACGGGATACAGTCACGCGCAGAAGCTGTCCACGGTCGTAGTGAGCAACGCCTGCGCGACGACGGGAAACAGTCAAAAACTGAGCTGGTTGCAAAAGATTGGCGATCCAGCTATTTGGATAAAGTCTGTCTGAGCGTGGGTTTTATCCGACCTTAGTCTTTGACATTCGTGACAAATATTGAGAGCGGATAACAAGCTGGATGAGACAACCCAAGATTTCCGTGGCTGTGTGCACATTCAACAGGTACAGCGTTCTGCCCGACTGTCTAGCGTCGCTGGAGTCGCAGACACTGGCTACAGAGGACTACGAAGTCCTGATCCTTGACAACAGCGACGATCAATTCGCGCGAGAAGCTTTTTGGACGGATCGAAGCCTGCCCACGAACGTCCGCCTCCTCAAGCTTGAGAAAAGTGGGTTGTCGAATGCGCGAAACGTTGCCTTGGAAGAAGCCGCCGCACCACTGATTGCGTTCATCGATGATGACGCATTGGCGTGTGCCGGTTGGCTGCAAGCGCTATTGGGTGCTTTCAACTCTACAGAAAAGCCGACGGTCGTGTTTGGGCCGGTGCAACCGATTTGGCCAAACGGCCACAGACCGGCGTGGGTGACGCCAGATTTTGAAAGCGCATTCACAGTCCTTGATCTCGGCCGCAATAGTCGCGTCGCGGGAGAACACGAACATGGTTTCGGCGCCAACGTCGCGTTTTCGGTCAAGCACGCGCGTCGCGCGGGTGGCTTCCTGGAAAACCTCGGTCGCCACGGTCGTAGCCTGATGAGCGGCGAAGACCTGCACTTGCAGACGGTATTGTATGAGGCTGGGCAAACCCGTTGCTACGCTGCCGAAGCAATTGTCGAACATCACGTGCACGAAGACCGGCTTTCAAGATCGTGGCTTATGGCAAGGTTCGCATGGCAGGCCGCAAGCGACCGAGTAGAAGGGGTGAGCTGGTCGGATGCGGAAAGCGTAATCTACGCGCTCAGATCCGGACAATATGGCCGTGAAGTCGCTGACTTATTCAAGGCCCTTTTTAAGGACGAGGGCCCAGACTACCCGAATCTTTCGCATCAGTTGAGCACTATAAAAAGCCTGGTGGCGGCATTCCTCGCGCTGAATGATCTCGACGATAGACGACTGTCGCGCTTCGGCAGCGATGTGACGGACAATCTCGCGCCAGGCGAAGGGAGCAGCGCGCCTCCATATCGATGGGCGCCCTCGATTGCTCCGGACACACGGCTGCTTGTAGCGGAAGGCGCCGGTAACAGGGGACACAATTACTTGGTGGCGCCCCTGCGTCTACTTCCGCATATGCAGGAAATAGCGATGACCGTCCCGGTTGACTCGCCCTGCCCTGACTACGACGGAATCTTCGAGGCCATCTCAGGGCGAAACTGCAAACTGTTTCTCCCGACCCTCGATAATCATTTGTACTGGTTGAACCGGGCAAATTTTACAGGTCTGATGGATAGGCACGCGGTGAAAATCTCCGGCTTTTTGCACCGGCTACCTGACAATGAAGCCGATGTACGTGCACTGCAGACGTTCGGGCAGCGCCTAGAGGCAGTCTTTGTTTTCGCGCCGCAGATCGAACTTACCCTTCGAGAGCAGTACGGTCTCGATCGTGTCTACACGCTTCCTCACATTGCTCATCACGCGCCTTACATGACCATGTCTCGCACAGAGGCACGACGCAGTCTTGGCATTCCTGATGATGCCGTCGTGCTGGCCCAAATGGGGGAACAGCGTCCGGGCAAGGGGCTTGAAAACTTGCTTGAAGCGATTCCGCACCTATCCGACGACGTGAAACGAAAGCTGTTCGTGCTGCTGGTCGGAAAGGCCCAGCCGCGTATCATAAAAGCTGCGCAAGAGGCTCTGACAGCCGCGGGTGTTGCGCATCGCATTGACCTAGCCGACAACGGAATCCCCGGTGATTATGCTGTTGTAAGCCCCTGGGACTATGCGACCCGGATCGTGGCGTCAGACTATGGATGCCTGATGTTCGACGGACCGCAAAAAAATGTCATGAGCGGTGCAATCTCGGATTATTTGAGTGCTGGCGTCGGGGTGATTGCCGCCGTGGATACGGTTGTCGGCAAGTTTATCGCAAACCTAGGTGCGGGGCATGTGATCTCAAACGAAACACCCAAGGTACTGGCTGGCGCTCTTGACAGCGTCGTACGTTCTTCGGAAGTTCTCGACAAGCGAAGCTCTCCAATGACGGATTACCTGCGCCAAATTGACCCTAAGAACGTTGCGACGAGGATCGCGTCTGTGCTTGAGATACGGGCGGAAACCGGGCCGATTGGATTGGCTGAAGCGGAGACGACAAGAACTTACGAAAGCGAGCAGTCGTGACATTGAGCAATGAAACCTACGATGCAAAGTTTTTCTCGGACCAGGTTGATGGTTCTAGCCTGAGTGCGTCCATCATGGTGCCTTGGATCCTCGATCTGCGTGCAGGTGCGAGTTCGGTCGTGGATGTCGGATGCGGGACGGGAGCATGGCTGGCCGAGTACGAACGCAATGGGATTGAGGACTATCTTGGGATAGATGGCCACTTACCTGACGGGCACCTTCTCAAGATTCCGGCGTGTCGCGCTCTAAAACGAAATCTTGCGGACCCGCTGGACCTAGGACGGCGCTTTGACATCGCCCAGTCGCTAGAAGTTGCAGAACACCTTTCCGCGAGTTCTTCAAAGGCATTCGTGGATACGCTTGTGTCTCTGAGCGACGTGATTGTGTTCGGGGCCGCGATCCCCGGTCAAGGTGGGACGTATCACGTCAATGAACAATGGCAGAGCTACTGGTGGTCCCGCTTCGAGGAACGCGGATACGCAGGCATCGATGCCTTGAAGAACCGTGCCTGGTACGACTCTCGCGTAATGTGGTGGTATGCCCAGAACACAATGGTCTTCGTAAATCGGGAGAGACCCGATCTTCTCGAGCAGGTGCGCGCGAAGGCTTCGGCAAGGCCCGTGGTAGACGTCGTGCATCCGAATTGCTTCCGCCAGTATCGCGACGCCCTCGAAAACGCCCACATGTCCAAAGCTACCCATGACCCGGACTATGAAGAGCTGCTGCAAGAGCACAGACTTCTCTTGCAGTCGCTCCCGCGCAGGTTCAAAGATCCCGGTCGGATCAGACGACTGTATTCAGAAAGCAAGTCATGGAAAAGGGTTATGTTGCGGCACCCTTTCAAAGTCGCCTATTGGTGGGACCTTTATAGAGTGCAGCGGCGACGCAAGCGCGCGGAGCAGGCCGCGCTCGTGAATTAAAAGCGCATACGCATTGGTCGCTTTTGTAGAGTATTCGGCCACGAATTGTCTTAGCTATTTCGAATTAGGTAACCTGGCAATCACTAGGAGGGACAGTCGATTGGCCGCAGAGTCCGATATCGATATACATCTTCTCAATCACTACTTCGCTCAGCGACCGAATGGGCGTACGCACGTTCTCGTGGAAATTGGCGCCGCATCGCCGGAATACCTCTCGATTGGAGCGGGATTCCGGAAGGCCGGCTGGCGTGTCCTTTCCGTTGAACCCAATCCAATTTTTGCGGAGCAGCATCGCCGGATGGGGCATGAGATCTATGAATTCGCCGCTTCCGATTCGGACGCAGATGAGGTGGATTTCTACCTCGTTAATCTGCACGGCATTGAATACCAGAGTGGTGAAATCACCTACGAGAGCATTTCGTCCCTAGGTATCAGACCGGAGTTCCAAGTTCAGCTAGATGATCTTTCCGACAAGGCGTCTGTGGAACGGATTAAGGTGCGGCAGAGGCGGCTGGATACGATCCTCGCCACCGCGGCGGTCGAGGTGGCCCACATCGACCTGCTTTGCATCGATGTCGAGGGCTGGGAGATGGAAGTCCTTGGCGGTCTGGATTTCGAAAAATTGGCTCCGAGCGTTATAGTGTTAGAAAACTTTGGTAATTCGAGCATATACCGGGATCGTATCGGGGCGTTGGGTTATGTTCTCATTGAAAAATTTCCGCCAAACGAGATTTTTGTTCGGCGTTACGGAGAGGGTCAGAGTGATATTTAGACTGACAGTTTTGGGCGCGACTGGCGGCAGATTTCATAGGAAGACTACATGAACGCTAGCCGCAATCCATTCTTGTACTGTATTGCCTCATTTACAATGAGAAAAACTTACCGGCTAAGACCCTAGAGAATTGAAGGCGCTAGCGCTGAAGCTTCCTACGCTTGAAGAAGTGTACCCGGTACTAAGGGAAGAGCTCAATTCTTGCGGGGTGGAAGTACACTTTGATTATTGCTCGCGAGATCTACTCGAATCTCTCCAGTCTAACTTTCAGATGCCTTGGGTGGAAAGCCAAAACCCAGACAACTTAGCGTCTGAATACTCAACACAAATAGTACGGAGCCTTGATGCTATAAAGCGCATTCCGAAAAACGAACTTACTGTGCGGACAACGCCAGATCCTAAAGGTTGTAAAAGTGACTATAAAAGCTTGTTAGGCGATAAACTGAATTCATCGTTAGGGGCATTAGGCAATGATCCGGTTTGTTCCGTAGATTGGTCAAAGCAGCGTCGACGAAAGCAATATATTCCTCAAGCGATACTGGAAAAGTTTGGAGAATCTGCGGTCGTTCAAAGATATGGCAGCACATTCGGGATTGGCCGATGCCGGATGGACTTCCCCGGATGAAGTGGTTCTGCGCTATGTTTAGGAACACGGAGGAAAAACATGGCCAACCAGCGACCAAAGCCGGAAGGGATTGCCACAAAGCTGCGGCAGCTTGAGGTTCTGACGAGGCATCCGTCACTCTGGGCTGCGAACAGATAGAGGAGAGAACAAGGAACGGTTTCTGCCTACTCCTTCCAGATAACGGAAATTGGTGCCAAGCGAGGCACTCGTCATTTTGACCCAAAGGAGGCATCAGACCAATCCCATCGAGTGTCTGTAATGGCAAGCTTACCGGACGCTGGACCCGGTTGATCCAACCTATCCATCCTCGGCAACCAAATTCGGATGTTTTCTAAAGTGGTAGGTTGTTAGAAATTCAGTTGGAACAGTCCCTTCTAACTGAACTCAAAACAAATTTTGGATTCGTTGGATTAGTTGGATGAAAAAAGTGGCGTACCGGGGGACGCGCGACATCACCGCTGCAGGGCCACTTGGCATAGACCGGGGTTTTGATTTTGGGCGGGGGATGTTGCGCAGAGGGAGGTGGATGGCTCACTTGGCTACCCCCGTCGCACAAGTGTTGTCACGTGTCTGCACCCGGTCGCGTCGGCGTGTATTTGGTCATATCATCACAACGGTTGTGGCACCCTCGTCACTCCAGTGTCACTCTTATCACTCCGCTGTCACTCAGTATGCTGACGTTACTACGAGTCAGGGATGCAGTTCCGGTGCGATGCATGTTGCACGTCGTCTGCTGCCATGCGACACTCAAGTCACTGATAACCAAGCGGGTTCACGTCAGAGTGGTTCGTGATGGTGATGGACGATACACGTGCTTACACACGGTGCACAAAACAACGGTCCTGTGGCTAAACTGGATAGAGCAGCCCGCTCCGAATGGGCAGGTTGCAGGTTCGAATTCTGCCGGACCGCCACAAGGTTTCCGCAAACTGATCCCATTTGCATCGCTTTGTGCAGAAGACTTCAGAAGGTATCAAAAAATCTTAAGGCTGAAACGGCCGCTGTCTCGCAAAAAAGCCTGCAAGCCACTTGCATTCTAGAATGAATTTTGGATGTCAATGTTAGGCCAACGTAGCTTTGATCTCCACAGCGCTGAACCAATGAATGGCAAGCGAGAGGCCAAAGACCAGTAAACCCACGTAGTTCACCAAATTTTGGAGGCGTGTTTTCTTTGACAGTTCCGTCGTAAATGCATAGGACCGCCATACGAGAAACCACAAACCGGCAAAGCCTCAATATGTCCAAAAACAATTTCATAGAAGAGCACATTAATAAGTTTCAGATCCAGCATCCCGACATAGAAGTAGCTCTTCGCGAACAATATGGCCAATTGTCAGAAGACATCATTGTGGATGGGCTGCTGTCGGCGTGGGCCCAGCGTACCGGTGCCAATCTATCTGATTACCGTTACCTCGAAATCGGAGCGAATCATCCAATTGCCACTAGCTCGAGCTACTTGCTGCAGCGATTGTATGGCATGACAGGAGTTTTGGTCGAAGCAAATCTTGACCTCCACGATGCACTACAAGCTGCGCGTCCTGAGGACGAGATTTTGTATTGTGCCGTTACGAATGAAGACGTCAACGAAGTGGAGTTTTTTATCTCAAACCAGTCCGAACTAAGCTCTCTGAGCCGGAGTTTTGTTGAGGAGTGGCAGGGCGGAAAAGTTGGTCTCGCAGAAGCGCGGACGGTGCCTGCGATGCGGGTCAACGCTTTGCTCGAAGCGCACTTTTCGGACAACCCACCTGTTTTCTTGGCGGTTGACGTAGAAGGTATGGATTTAGACATCCTGCAGGATGTAGACTGGGTACATTGGCGGCCTGTTGTGGTGCAGGCAGAACCGTCGGATCATTTTGTTGAAGGTCAAAGCACGTCAATCATTCAGTATATGCACACGAAAGGCTATGTGCTCGCAGCTCGCACAGAAATAAATCTGATCTTTGTCGATCGTGAAGAGTTGTTCGGAATGACGTCGTTAATTTCAGCAGACGCCAATGGTTCAAAATTGCCGATACCTTCCGCACCTTTCGTTTCGCCTAAGTATGAATATAGTGAAACCGTGTCGGTTGGAATTGTTACGCGCACCAAGAATAGGGCCGTGCTATTGCGACGTGCGCTGGAAAGCGTAAAGGATCAAACCTATCCGCACTGGCAATTGGTAATTGTAAACGATGGCGGACAGCCGGAGCCCGTGGACGCTTTGGTTAATTCGGTGTTTGGTAACGATAAGCGGGTCAGCGTCATTCATCACCCTGAATCTGTGGGTATGGAGGCCGCGAGCAATTCAGGTCTTTCAAGGCTGAACACTGAACTTGGGATTATCCATGATGACGATGATAGTTGGGCTCCAGATATGCTGGCAGTCGCGACAGCCGTCTTGAGGGAAGCGAACGCCAAGATCCCAAGTGTTCGTGGCGTGGTGACACGAGTAAATTGGGTTCTAGAGACAGTAACTGCCAATCAAATACAAATCGATAAAATCGCGCCATGGAACGATCAGTCTCCGGATCGTTTGACGGAAGGCTTGATTAGCTTGGCACGTATGTCCATGCAAAATCTATTCCCTCCCATAGCCTTTGTTTTTGATCTGACTCTCGCTCGAAAATTAGGCGGTTTTGATCAAAACCTTCCAGTTCTGGGCGACTGGGATTTTAATCTTAGATTTTGCATGGAAGCGGATATTTGGGTGCACCCTGAGCTGCTTGCGTTCTATCACCATAGAAACGAGGCGACTGGAGATCTTGGGAATTCTGTGGTGGCGGGCAAAGCCAAACATGATCTTTATAACGGGTATATTCGTAACAAGCTGCTACGAGCAGCGCACACCCCTTTGGAAGCCACTATGGTATTGCTCCGCGAGCAGGGTCTGCAGACACAGTCCTTGGAAAACAAACTAAATCACACATATTTCGACCTAAACGGTGGGACTTTAGCTTCTAGTCTTTCGCGCGGAGGCTCAAAAAAGCAGAAAACGAAGTTTGGAGCTTTTCTGTCTGAACTGAACAGAAAACGTAAGCGCGTATTTTGATGGCCAAAGAGACTGATGTAAATTTCGAAAATTTCAAGATTGTCAGTTTTGATATCTTCGATACCCTATTACACCGAAAGGTTTTGGCCCCCGTCGACGTTTTCGAATTGGTCCAGTACCGCGCATTCGAAGACACTCGAAGTTTGCTTTGTCACAATCTCCTAAGCGACTTTGCGGAGACCCGCAGGACAGCGGAGGTAAATGCCCGGCAGAGGCGCATCGCAGAGTTTGGCGGGGAAGGTGAAGTTACCTTAGCTGAAATTTACCACCAATGGGTTAGCGATACCAGTTCCCCAACGGACATCGCGAATTGGCTGAAGGGACTTGAGTTGGACTGCGAGGCACGGCTCCTTTATGCCTCAGTGCAAGGTAAATCTCTCTACAACGCCGCTCGTGCAGCCGGGTGCGAGATATTGTTCGTCAGCGACATGTACTTGCCGCCTGAGTTTGTTCGAGACCGCCTCGTTTCAGCGGGTTTTGATGAAGATAGTTCTTATCCGCTTTACATATCGGGAGAGGTGCGACTCTCAAAACACAATGGCACATTGTTTAGTGAGATTGCCAGGCGCGAGAACCTGGAAATAGGAACGCATTGGTTGCATGTGGGAGATAACTTACATTCTGACGTCATCAATGCTCGCAAGGCTGGCCTAACCGCATTCCATGCAACTTGGGCAAACATTGTTAATCTTCCGACAAATCGACGTGCTCGCGGCTCAGGCAACGCCATTCATTCATTGATGGAGGCCCTAAGTGAGCCACATGCTATCGAGCGGATGCCAAAGGACGCATTGGAACGGATAGCTTACCAGGTCTGGGGGCCAATGCTGTTCGGATTCACCTGCTGGCTGATCGCGCATTTTCGGAACACTGGTATCCAACACGTGGTATTTGTTGCCAGGGATGGCTGGTTGATGGCCAAGCTTTTTAAACTCTGTGTCAAGAAGGTTCCCGATGTGAACTTCACACATGACTATTTCCATATGTCGCGAAAAACGGGGTTTAAAACAGGCGTGCGTGATTGGCACCCTGAACGTGTTTGGTTTTATTTTTCGGGAAAGAATGAAAGCACCGCAAATCGTGTCTTTTCGGCAGCGGGTTTGAAAGCCGAAGACTATTTGGAGGATTTGAAGCGAGTTGGTATTGTGGACATCAATACTGCTCTTACACCAGCGCAGAAACCCAAGGCCGCTAAAGCATTGAACGCGGCTTACATGGATGTACTGAAGAAAAACGCAGGCATGCGACAACTATTTGCCAAATTCTACGACGATGCGCTCACGGAGCACTCAAGAGTCGCGCTAGTTGATATCGGGTGGGTCGGAAACATTCAGCGTTGTTTTTTGCATTCATTGTCTGATCCAACGGCATCCCAACGCGTATTTGGGTACTATTTAGGATTACATAGAGACTGCAAGGGTTTGAATAGCGAATTAGGCATGCAAATGCAGGGATGGTTCAATAGTTCCGAGAAGTACGATGAGTTCAACGATGCTCTTTTGACAGGAGGGGTCGAACTACTTGAATTCATCCTTACGGCCCCGCATGGTTCAACAATTGATCTTAAGGCAAGTAATCATGGGATAGAACCGGTTTTGGAAGTTCAAACAGAGGAGGAATTGGAGCATCAAGCGACGGCTAAACGAGCGCAATCGGGAGTAATGAAATTCGTGGAAGACTATGCCTTTTTACTTGATTGGTTTTCGCCTGATACACTGGCTAATCCAGCTTGGGCAGAAGCGTTTTTGAGCCTTGCAAAAGACCCCGACGACGAAGCATTACATTGCCTTGCGGGTATCACGCACTCCGATGGTCCAGGAACAAACGACGTGCGGCTTGAGTTAGCCCCAAAGTTGTCTGGCAGGGAAGCTACGGATATAAAGCGTTGGGCGGCGGCAAGAGAGAGTTCGTTTTGGAAAAGTGCTTTTGACAAACGCAATCCGAAGCCGGACAAATAAGCTATGCGCCATAGAGTTAAGGACCATTGGGTACTGTTTTTCCGGCTTAGTAGGTGAGCTATTCGCGATTTTTTCGCTTCGGTTTGAGTTCGGTCACTCATTGGTATTTTTAGAAATGATCGTCCCTTCGTTCCTCCACCGATCGGCTGCTGAAAAAGGGGTTATGTGTGGACTTCAACTAGTTTCGGTTTCGCTTACTCGCTGGAAGACTATTCATACTTTGGATCGAAGAAGATTTTTCTGAATTGCAAGTATTTTCAGTCATCCAAGATAAGCCGACCGTTCCTATCGACCGATCTGATCAGGCAAATTTAGTGAACGCCGGACATTGGTTGGATGTTTGGAACTCTAACGCGCCGAACATGGAAAATTTGCGCGTCAGATTGTGGTTTGCCGATCCAGCTATTGAGGACAGCGCAATCAGAGCCGACAAATCTTAGAGCTGAGGATGCCTAACCGGCAAGAGCGCGGCATTGCTCCCGAAGAGCGATGCCTAGAATGCCGGTTTGGACACCATTTACAAGAGAAGTCGTTATGATCCCTAGTCTGTCTCTTTGTAAGCTGCAGGCTGACATAGACCGCAAAGATCTTCAAAATGAATGTGGCACCCGCAACGGCTGCTCACTCAAGCGCACTTTCATTGTTGAAAAAGTACTTCCAAGGGTACCGTTTCTTTTGAACTGGCTTTACAAGTCCGGTGTCACGTTCAATACCCGACTTTATCTGAATCCGACATGCAGCTACCAATTCTTCAATATTGGGTTTTTCATCCAAACCCAAAAAACTGGATAGCTTGGCAACAACTTGGTCGCGCTCCGAAGTCGAAGTAACTTTTTTCATCGGATGCGCCTTCCAAACAGATTTCGCACTCAACCCAGCGAAGTCATGTACTTTTTTGCAAACTAACTCAGGCGTTTCGGCCAAATCTTCGTAGTCCAACTGTAGAAACGGCTCATCTAGGTTTTTTATGATTAATCGCATAAAATCGTTTTCTCTATCGATTTGCGAAACATTAGAAATTATTTCAATGGGCGAGATACGACTTATCGCTTCTTTTCGATCTACTGCACCTGCTATCTTTTGTTCTCCATTGTCAGCATTGTTGTTCCACTTGTGCCAGTCGCCAGTTTTTCTCGCCATCAGCCTCGAAATCGACTGTGAAACTACGTCGCGCCGTTTCAATGTAATGAACAGAGTACCGTGAGCCGCCTCGGAAAAAGAGCTAAGGAATTGAGAGCAAATTTCATGCTCGCTTGTCGAACCAGTCGTGTTCGTGCGGGAATACTGCCGCGCAATCGTCGGGATGTAGTTCGACATCAGTTTTAGCCCAACTACATCGTTTAGCCGCGAGTCGGACATTGCATTATTGAAATCGGATGCCGACATCTGTGTCTTGCCAGACACTAAGTGATCCCAAAAATGTTCAGCAGGTCGACCAAAGTGTTCAGAATTTCTCAAGTGTTCACACAAGAGAGTACTTCCACTTCGTTGAGTGGCCAGAACTACACAAGCCCCGAAACCTTGGAGATTGTTCTTGGATATGGTTGTCTTCACGTTTTTCATTCGATTTTGTTAAGCGGTGTGCTAACTGCGATAGCCCACAGATTGCACGAAGTACCGCTACTTGTTTTCAACTTCTGCAATTGTGATGCCCGAGCTAGTGTTGGCCTCCACTCACACCGCAATGCAAACTTAGCGTTTCTTTCCTTTGCGTTGCTGCTTAAACCTTCCCCTCGGCCGACAGTTGGAGTGGCAAAAGCTAATTTTCAACATAGATGTGCTTCGTGCCTTGAAAGCGCAATATACATTCAACATGGGGGTGTCAAAGACATGTGCTCAGGTAGAGACATAGCCAATCGAAATCCTGGCGCAGCATCACGTAACCAGATGTTGGGCAATGATGCCCGCATCTATGTCCTGAAAGCCGATGGATGCCGCGTTTTCTGTGGGTTTTTCTTCGGAACATTCATGCAAATTCCATGCGAAACCCGCCCATTATCGGGAAGTCCGGGTTCCGTGGCTGGCTATGTCGACCGCAGGCATCTGTTTGCGAAGCTCCATTGCGTGGGTCATTATTAAGTCAAAACGGAGGGTGCTATGGCGACCAAACCGAAAACCCGTCGCGGACCTCAGGCGCGTGGACTGGTCCGTAGGCAGCAACTTGAAGATGCAGCTGAAAAGTTGCTGGAGAGCAAAGATATTGATCAGATTTCTTTGGCAGATATCGCCAAGGAAGCGGGCATACCGGTGGCGTCCGCGTATTCGTTCTACACCAACGTCAGTGACCTTTTTTCCAACTTGTTGGTCAAGCATACCGGTCTGATGTTCGATGCGGCAGTAGCGCCCGTTGAACCCGCAAAATCCGAAAGTTGGCAGATGATCGTGGGGCAGGTCATTGACGGCATTGCCGACTACTTGCGGTCTTCCCGTACCGTGCAGCAGCTGCGGCTGTCCAACAAGGTCATGCCCGAGGTGCGTTACACGGACGAACGTCCGCGAGGGGCCGATTTTGCGCTGCGTTTGCAAGACTTGATTTCGGAAGCCTACGTTTTACCGGCCTGCGTTGGCGGGGAGCGCCCGCTGGTGATTATGCTGGACATAGCGGAAGCGGTTCTGGTCGGTGAGTATTTAAGAACCGATCGTGTTTCCGAGGAGAGTGTTGAGGAGGCCAAGCGGGCGGCGCTGGCCTATCTCAGGTTATATGTTCCTGAGTATCTGCCTCGCCGCGAAAGCCAGCCGGACGGTGCCGAGGCGGGCGGGGACACCTAAGATCAGGAACCATCTGCAAAACGTCGGTATTACGTCGGCAAAGCATCGGTTTCACGAAACGCCTTGATGCGGGTGCGCTGGGAGGCTTCGATGTGTCGCCGCATCGCGGCTTCTGCTGCGTCGGCGTCGCGCGCCTCAAGTGCATCGAGCACATCGCCGTGCTCCTTAACCGCGTTCTCGAAGCGCTCCGATTGAGATAGTGTTGTCGGTCCGAGGATCATCATCGCCTTTTGCATGGCCTGCACCGACTTTGCGAGGAAACGGTTTTTGGCGCTGTTCAGAAGAAGGGCATGAAAGCTGCGGTTCAGGTGGAAGGCGCGGGTGCCTTCGCCGGCGGCGCGAATTTCCTCGTTGAGTGCTCGCAATTCGGCTATTTCGACATCTGAGGCAGAGCGTACAGCAAGCCGTGCCGCGGTGCCCTCAAGAACGGCTCGCATCTCATACAATTCCATCACCTCTGCATAGTTCAATGACCGTACAGAAGCTCCCTGACGTGGCACGTGAGTCACAAGGCCGTCTGCTTCAAGTTGTCGGATCGCCTCGCGGACAGGCGTGCGGCTGATCCCCAATCGCGCGGCCAGGTCGGTTTCCCGCAGGCGGTCGCCGGGGGAGAGGGCACCATTTCGAATTTCACTCAACAAAGCTGCATAGGCTGCGTTGCCGTGCAGGCCGTCGGGTTGAGAGGTTTCATCTTGCATTTGAGGGGTCGCCTTGCGCCTTTGTATCCGAATGTATACAAATGGATGCAAATGCGTCAAGCGTACCCTTGGGAATCGTCTGTCATGACCCACCCCATTCTGAGAGCCAAAACATTTGCTGCCGCCGGCTCCGGTGCGGCGCTGTTCTGGTGGCTTGGCCTGCCATTGCCTTTTCTCTTTGGTCCGATGAGCGCCTGCCTTTTGTTGGCGCTGTCAGGACAGAAGCTGGCCGGGTTCGGGCAGGTTTCGGTGGCGGCGCGTACGATCCTCGGTGTCGCCGTTGGCACTTCGTTGACCCCGGATGTGGTTGCAACTTTGCCGCAAATGGCCGGATCGATCGCCCTGGTGCCGATTTATGTCGCCATCATCGGCGCCATAGGAGTTCCATTTTTTCGCCGGGTTGGGGGCTTTGATCCGGTGACGTCCTATTATGCGGCGATGCCGGGTGGTTTGCAGGACATGATCATTTTCGGGCAGGAGGCTGGTGGCAGCGCCCGCGTTCTGTCTCTGATTCACGCCACACGAGTTCTGGTGATCGTGACTCTGGCGCCGCTCATTCTTACGGGCCTATACGGCGCGAGTTTGAGTAATCCAATCGGCCAGCCTGCCGCGGAGCTTCCGCTTGGTGAAATGGCTCTGATGGTTTTGGCGGCCCTGGTGGGTTGGAAAGGCGGCGAAAGAATCGGCCTTTTCGGCGCTTCGATCCTTGGACCAATGATCGTCTCAGCGGCTCTCACCATGGGGGGATTGTTGCATTCCCGACCGCCTGCAGAGGCTATTCTCACCGCACAGTTCTTCATCGGGACAGGCATTGGCGTCCACTATGTCGGAGTGACCTTGCGCGAATTGCGTCAGATCGTGGCAGCTGGACTGGCCTTCATGTTGGTGCTGGCCTTGTTGGCGGCAATTTTTGCGGAAGGCGTGACCCTTTTGGGGTTGGCTCCGCCTATGGAAGCCTTCTTGGCGTTTGCCCCTGGCGGACAGGCTGAGATGACGGTCCTGTCGATCATTGTCGGCGCCGATCTGGGCTTTGTCATCGCCCATCACTTAACACGGATCGTGGTGGTCATTCTGGGAGCGCCAATCGTCGCGCGTTGGCTCCGGAAACGGAATCACCCCTCCGGCTAGGTGCGCTCGTGGCGCGTCTGCCGGTCATATCACCACGACAAAACGGACGTAGAAACAGCCTGATGGCTGAACGTATAGTCGCGAACAATTTGTGATTTTTTGGAGTAATGGTGGAGCCTAGGAGGATCGAACTCCTGACCTCTACAATGCCATTGTAGCGCTCTCCCAGCTGAGCTAAGGCCCCATCATTGTCAGGCCTCTCAGCCTGTGCGCGCCTGATTAGGCGTATTCAGAGGCGGGTTCAAGTGAAAAATCCCGCCTCCGAGAAGATTGTGCGATAATCAGCTGTCGTCGTCTTCGGATGCCACGTCCGCGATCTCGTCGAGCGAAACGTTGTCATCCTCGTCGTCGTCATCCAGGACATCATCCTCGAGGTCCAGGTCAACAGCGTCATCATCCTCGAGCACGTCATCCGCGTTCTCGATGTTCTTGGCTTTCAGCGTCGCTGCATCTTCGGCGTCCGCTGCAATCATGCGGCTTTTGCCCGCATCTACTTCTACGACGTCGCCTGTGTATGGGCTGACGATCGGGTTTTTGTTCAGGTCATAAAAACGCTTGCCAGTAGTCGGGCACACACGCTTGACGCCCCATTCTTCTTTGGGCATGGGAAATCCCCTTTGAATCGGTTGAGTCTCTCTCGACGGTTTGGGGCAACTGCCATATCAAAGAGGCCGTGTCAAAGGGGTTTCTCCCGAACTGGGCCAAGGAGGGTCAATGTCGCACCATATATTGCCGGGAAACCCGCCGGTAACGGTGGTTTTGCGCCATTCAAGCCGCGCGCGGCGGATAAGCCTGCGTGTATCGCGGTTGGACGGGAAGGTGACCCTGACGGTGCCGAAAGGCGTGCGCGAGCGAGAGGCGCTGGGATTCGCTCACGAAAAGGCGGACTGGTTGCGCGCGCAGCTTTCCAAACAGCCGGATCTTGTTCAGGTCAGCCCTGGAGCGATGCTGCCTGTTGGGGGAAGGTTGCGGCAGATCGTACCCGGCAAAGGACGGTCTGTGGTCCTGGGCCTGGACGAAATCGCCGTGCCTGGAGATGCTGGCCGAGCGGGTGCTCGCGTTCAGGGGTTTTTAAGAGAGTTGGCCCGCAACCGGCTGGCTGAAGCAGTGGACCACTATGCGGCGCAGTTGGGGCGGAAGCCGACCCGAATGACGCTCAGGGACACTCGGTCCCGTTGGGGGTCTTGTAGTTCAGCGGGTGCCCTCATGTTCAGCTGGCGGCTGGTGATGGCGCCTGAAGATGTGCTGGACTATGTTGCGGCGCACGAGGTCGCACATCTGCAGGAAATGAACCATTCCAAGGCATTCTGGGACCAAGTCGAGCGCATCCACGGGGATTACAAAGCGCAGCGAAAATGGCTAAGAGATCAGGGGCAGGAGTTGCACCGATACCGTTTTGCCTGAGGCTGCATTGACCTTCTTTCGATTTGTGATCACAGTCGCGCCATGATCCCGACCAGCCGCCAGCAACAAGATATTTCCACTTCGGCGCATGACCGTGTTTACCGCGCGTTGCGCGCGCGGATCATGTATGGCGAGCTGGCACCCGGAGCGGCGCTGACGCTGCGGGGAATCGGCAAAACCTATGAGGTGTCGATGACGCCGGCGCGCGAGGCGGTCCGGCGGCTTGTTGCGGAGGGCGCCTTGTTTCTTTCGACATCAGGGCGCGTGTCGACGCCGGAACTGTCGAGCGAGCGCCTCGAAGAACTGGCCGCTTTGCGGGCCTTGATCGAGGTTGAGTTGGCCAGCCGGGCCTTGCCGCGTGCGCACATGGCGTTGATCGAACGTTTGGTGAGCATCAATGGCACCGTGTCCGAAGCGGTCGCGCGACGGGATGCGGTCGGGTACATCCGCGCCAATCTCGAATTTCACCGCACGCTTTATTTGCGGGCTCAGGCGCCGGCTATGCTGGCAATGGCAGAGACCGTCTGGTTGCAACTTGGTCCGACGATGCGGGCCCTCTATGGTCGCTTGAGGCGCACGGAACCCCCAACACAACATAGATTGATCATTGCGGCCCTGAAGGCAGGCGATGAGCCGGGCTTGCGTCTCGCCGTGCGCTCAGACGTGACCCAGGGGCTGCGTTTGCTGGCCAGCTAGGACCGCACCGACCCAATCTTACCCCTGAGTTGGCCAAACGTGGTGTTCGTCATCTATCACAATGGCATGGCTGTGACGGCGGCCGCCATGTTTGATGAGATGCGGGTGGTCGTCGGGTAAGTTGGTGTGTTCGTGTTCGATTTCCGCCGGTGCCGCCTGCCACAAAAAGCGCCCGACCAAGGTCGCCGCGAGCGCGACAGTGCCCATCACAATCAACGACCCGTCCAGTCCGAATTTAACACCGCTCCATCCGGCCAGTGGGTAAGTGACCAGCCAGCACGCGTGGCTGAGCGCAAAGTGTGCTGTGAAAACCGCAGGGCGGTCCTCGGAACGGGCAGAGCGTCGCAAGAGCCGTCCTGAAGGCGTCAACACCGCAGAATACAGCACCCCGGTCAGCATCCATACGCCGAGGAACAGCGGCCATGAAAGCGCGCCACCCAACCAGAAGACAGCACCGTGGAGAAGCGTGAGCGCCGAAAGCGCCAAGGCGGCCGCGCCCATGACGGGACGGTCCGGCACTTGATCAAGCAGACGTGGCAGAAGCAATGCAGAAAGCATGCTGCCGGCCCCAAAAGCGCCCATTGCGACGGCGAGGCCGGTTTCGCCGAGGCCGTAGGTTTCGCGTACCATGACCACCGAGTTGACAAGAACAAAGGCGCCGGCTGCAGCGGCTGCGGTGTTGTAAGCCAGCAGTCCCCGCAGGCGTGGCGTGGCGAGGTAAATCCAGCCGCCTCGGGTGACCCGTTGCAAAAATGGCCGCTCCTTCGTGTCTGTTCGACCGGGAAGACTGGTTTGCCAGATCAGCAGGGTAGACAGCAGAAAACCTAGCGCGGTGCCTACAAACAATCCCGAGTAGCTCACGAACAACAACAGGGCCCCCGCGAGAGCGGGTGAGAGCAAATTCTCCAGATCATAGGCAAGGCGTGAGAGCGAAAGTGCGCGAGTATATTCGGCTTCATCCGTCAAAATGTCTGGTATGGTTGCCTGAAATGTCGGGGTGAAGGTTGCGGAGGCGGCCTGCAAAACAAAGATAAGGCCATAGACCTGCGCAACGCTGTCGACAAACGGCAGGCACAACGCGACACCAAACCGGATCAGGTCCGCGGCGATCAATACAGCGCGGCGCGGAAGTCGTGCCACCAGCGCGCCCATCACCGGGGACAGCCCGACATAGGCCACCATTTTGATCGTGTAGGCCATGCCCAGCACGGCGCCGGCCTGCGGTCCAGCCAGATCATAGGCAAGGAGGCCAAGCGCGATTGTTAACAGACCTGTGCCCACAAGCGCCACGATCTGTGCGGCAAAAAGTCGTGCAAAGGTCGGATGTCTGAGGATCGCCAACATGTGCCCAGCCTAGCGCACACCGCGCCGCCTTCAAGCGACGAAAACACGCTTTTGCTGAACTATTTCTTTCTGGTCAAAAATACCCACAGGCTCAGCGAAGCTGAGCCACGCCCAACAAAAAACCGCCCCGAAAGGGGCGGCTCTTTTTGGCGGGAGATCCGGATGATGGCTTAAGCAGCCAGACCCTTTTTGCCCACGTCCAGAAACTTTTTTCGACGATCGGCGATCAGCGCCTTGCTGTCTTTTTTGCTCAGTTCCTTTAGCATTGCCGCAATCGCTTTTTGGACACTGTCGATTGTTGCTTTGGCGTTGCGGTGCGCGCCGCCCATCGGTTCTTCGATGATGCGATCAGCCACGCCCAGTTTCTTCAGATCTTGTGCGGTCAGGCGCAGCGCTTCAGCCGCTTCGCGCATC